>CAZQGM010000122.1:0-4129 GCA_964592885.1 uncultured Gammaproteobacteria bacterium | reverse complement strand
TCGACTGTGTGGTCATATCCCACGCCCAGGAGTAGATACGCAAAAGCTTGCTATGCCTTTTTCCCCGAATCAATCTTTGGGTCTTCTTGATATCTTTTCCGGTGGAACACTCGTAAACTTTTCCATCCTCGCCTTGGGGATTAATCCATATATCAATGCATCTATCATCTTGCAGCTTTTAACGATCGTATTCCCAAAGCTCGAAGAGCTCCAAAAAGAAGGGGAATATGGTCGCGAGATGATTAATCGATATACACGGCTTTTGACTGTGCCACTTGCTGTCGTCCAATCTATCGGCATGATCGCACTACTTCGTAATCAACAGATTGTGACACACGCAGATCCTGTGACGCTGATTGCGATGATTGTCACGATGGCTGCAGGTACGATGCTCGTCGTATGGATCGGGGAAATGATGACCGAATACGGCATTGGTAATGGCATATCTATGCTTATCTTTGCTGGTATCGTGGGTCGATTACCCGTAGTATTTGGGCAGACAGTCGTAGCAGCGACTGCAGAATCAGCCTCAAACACACTTATTTTGGGATTACTGGGGCTTGCTGTGATTGCCGGTACTGTCATCGTTAATGAAGCGGTTCGTCGTATTCCGGTGCAGTACGCACGCCGAGTTCGTGGAAACAAAGTGTCCGGTGGGGGCACATCGTATTTACCACTGAAAGTAAATCAAGCTGGTGTCATCCCGATTATCTTTGCGGTCTCACTTGTTCTCCTTCCATCTCTTATCGGTGGATTTTTGACTGGAGTGAGAAATCCGGCCATTATGGAATTTGGAAAGGCGCTGACATCACTCTTTAATCCAAACGGACCATGGTACAACAGTATTTATTTTTTTCTGGTCATAGGATTTACGTATTTCTACACGGCCATCACATTTAATCCGCAAAAAGTGGCTGGAGAGATCCAAAAATATGGTGGATTTATCCCGGGGATTCGACCGGGTAATCCGACCGCAAACTATTTGAATTATATTTTGACACGCATAACAATCGCTGGTGCAATCTTTTTGGGTTGTATCGCTGTGTTGCCGTCTGTCGCACAGGGGATGACTGGGGCCACGACCCTTCTGGTCGGTGGCACGAGTGTCCTAATCGTCGTATCAGTCGTGCTTGAGACAGTAAAGTCACTTGAAGCACAGCTGGTGATGCGTAACTATGACAGTTTCCTCAATACGTAATGTGTTGTATATAAACCAGGAGGACTATCCGATTCCAATGTTCTAATTTTGGTTCCATTTTTTTCCAAATTTAGGATATTGTCTTTCGAATTTTCGTACGCGTATGCATATCGTTTTCTATGGTCCTGAAGGATCTGGCAAAGGCACGCAGGCAAAATTGCTAGCTGAGAAACTTAACTATCCAATACTAACGTCTGGCGACTTGGTTCGTGATGCAGCAGCAAATGACAAGGGGATTATAGGCGAAGTATGTCGACAAGCATTGTCGGAAGGAAAATACGTCGCAGACTCTGAGATGCAGGTTCTCTGGAAATGGCGCCTGAAAGAAGATGATGCAAAAGGCGCATGGATTATGGATGGATTTCCGAGGAATCTCGAACAAGCGCGATTTCTTGACGATAAAATTGACAAATATGGATACAAGATAGAATTTGCGTTTTATTTAAAGCTTAGTGAAGAAGAATCGATCAAGCGTCTCCAAAAGCGCGCTCGCCCGCTTCATGAAGGATCAGCAGAGCTTCATGATTCCCCAGAGCGAATCAAAAGTCGACTTTCCATCTACAAAGAAGGCGAAAAAGATGTCCTTGAATACTATCGTGCTGAAGGGGTGCTCGTCGAAATTGATGCCGATCAAGATGTTGAACACGTCCACGCGGATATCATGAAAGCGATCCAAACTGTGGCTGCACAGTAACTCCTATGAAGTCAGATACTCGACCACTCCAGATTGCTATTGATGGTCCAGTGGCAGCTGGAAAAGGGGATATCGCATCCAGACTCGGAAGAGAACTTCAACTCGTGTATATCTATACTGGTGCGATGTATCGAATGCTCGCACTATCATGTCTTAAAAAAGGCAAGTCGACACACGAAGAGGCAGACGTGTTAGCGATACTTGACGAAATCCATATGGAACTTGTCCCACCGACGCGTATACAGACTGATCGAGTGACGACAGCGATGCTTGATGGAGTCGATGTGACGGATGACATCATGCGATCAGAAGTCGCCCAGGGAGCATCTGACGTTGCGACTATTCCTGCAGTCCGTCGCCGCATGGTGGAACTGCAACAGACACTATCTTTTGGAAAATCAGTCGTTATGGAGGGAAGGGATATTGGTCTTCGGGTGTTACCAGACGCACAACTCAAGATATTTCTGACAGCCTCAGTTGAGGAACGGGCAACCCGTCGCCTCGAGCAGTTTGAGACCAAAGGAATCCATAAGACATTTGAAGAAGTACTCGAGGAGACAAAAGTTCGGGATGCGCAAGACTCGAGTCGTGCGACTGACCCACTTAAAAAACTTCCAGATTCATGGGAACTTGACACGACCTCGATGACCCAAGACCAGGTGGTGAATGCTATTACCGGTGAGCTACGACGGAGGGGTTTGCTATGATGTCTCGTCCAAAATCATCAGAAGAATTAGCTAGTATGGCTGAAGGTGGGGCGAAGCTTCGAGATATCCGAAATAAGCTTATTGCCATGGCCGCGCCCGGAGTGACGCTACTTCAGATTGAAGATCGAGCTATGGAGCTCATCCGAGCTACTGGTGGATCACCATCATTTACCACAGTCGAAGATTATAAATGGGCGACGTGCCTATGTGTAAATGATCAGGTCGTCCACGGAATCCCATCTCACTACGTGTTGCAACCTATGGATATCCTGACGATAGACGTTGGCCTCCTATACAAAGGATTTCATACAGATACTGCTGATACATGTGTCATCGGAGGAGAAGCGAATGCCCCTGAATCTATCAAGCGCTTTTTGGATGTCGGACGGCAGACGCTTGCCGATGCGATCGCCACAGCGATCCCGGGCAACCGTATCGGACACATATCGGCGGTGATTGATAAAAATCTTCGTGCATCAGGATATTTTGCTCTGAAATCCTTGACTGGACATGCAGTCGGACATACGCTTCACGAAGAGCCGATGATCCCAGGATACATCGATAGAAAGCTTGATCGGACGCCCTTGATCGTTTCAGGGATGACACTTGCTATCGAGATCATTTACTCCATGGGCTCACATG
The DNA here is from genome assembly GCA_964592885.1 of uncultured Gammaproteobacteria bacterium. Taxonomy (GTDB): domain Bacteria; phylum Patescibacteriota; class Microgenomatia; order UBA10105; family UBA927; genus CAZERT01. Next base: position 888 of record CAZQGM010000122.1, on the reverse strand, counting down.
ACATCAGGTATGCAGGTACAGATGGATGGACGCTATCGACCCGCGATGGATCGCTTTCTGCTGTGTTTGAGCACACGATTGCTGTCTTGGATCATAATTCCACCGTGTTGACCTGAGGGTAAATCTCGTGTACAATCAGAATCTATCTACACAAGCGACATACCTAGTGATCATGTGACTACTAGAATGTCAACTACCCGCCAGACACAACGGAGGGGTCCGTTGTTTTTTCAGGCGGGCAACTGTGTTTTATAACCTATTATGGCTCACCAGGGAAACTTAGAGATTGAAGGAGAAGTAGCTGAGTGTTTACCAAATACGTTATTTCGGGTAAAATTGTCAAACGGCAGATTGGTACTTTGTCATTTATCAGGCAAGATGCGGCTGAATTTCATCCGTATTATGCCTGGAGACAAAGTAAAAATCGAAATGACACCATATGACTTGATGCGCGGACGGATTACCTACCGCGTACGGTAAAAAAAGGAACATACGCATGAAAGTTCGAGCAAGTGTAAAAAAGATTTGTACAAAATGTGCCTTGGTTCGCAGACGCGGACGTGTGTACGTCATCTGTGAAAATCCAAAGCACAAGCAACGGCAAGGATAAACTATTATGATTCGTATCTCAGGCGTTGATATTCCAGTAGAAAAACGACTTGATGTCGCATTGACGTATATTTACGGCATTGGACGCACCAATGTACACAAAGTGTTGCAGTCAGCTGGAATGGATGGATCACGCCGGGTTAAAACCCTCACAGATGAAGAGACGAGCAAAATCGCCAAAATCATCGAAAAAGGCTATATGGTCGAGGGAGATCTTCGCCAGAATGTCATGCAGAATATCAAACGACTTCGGGAAATCGGATCCTATCGAGGTTCAAG
>CAZQGM010000121.1:0-4219 GCA_964592885.1 uncultured Gammaproteobacteria bacterium | reverse complement strand
TTTGGGAAAGCAGAAAATGAAAGGGCACGGAGATTCTCAAACAGCGATCGGCTTGTCAACGGCGCTTAATGTGCTTCTCAAAATCTTATTTCGATTTGATTTCCATGACTATACAAGTGGATTCATCGCAATTCGCCGATCGGTCCTCAAAAAAATCCCACTTCGTGGGGATTACGGCGAATACTTTATCGACCTCATGTGCCGGTTCTTTTTTGCCAGGTATCGGGCGAAGGAAATCCCATTTACGAGTGGGTCACGACTCTATGGGGAATCAAAAACCGGGAGTGACGCGCTCACGCTTCTAAGACACGGAAAAGACTATTTTGGTACGGTATGCACGATCTGCAAAGAGCGGATGCTCGGCACTATTTGACTCTACGTATGACACGACGGAGCCTCTACACTATCCGACCGATGCACATGTCTGATGTTCAATCAGCGGTACTCATCCATGCCAACACCATCAAAAGCCAAGGATCAATCCTTGGAGACGTCTATCTTACGGCAATTTATCAGCGAATCATCCGTCATCCTGTACGTGGATGCGGAATGGTGGCATGCACCGCTTCTGGGGGCATCGTAGGGTCTATACTCTGTACGACAGATATCAATTGGTTTACGGGACTATCACTATACATGGCCTATCCGAAACTGCTCCTGGTAGTGCTTTTGCATCTCATGCGCGGGTCATTTTCGATCGCCAGTCTCCTTGATCATAAAAAAGTCCAAACGGCCGCAGAGAAGACATATTGTCATCCATATCTATCTATCCAAGCGATTTCCGCTGACACCAAGCACCAAGGAAAAGGGATTGGGCGGCAGCTTGTGGATACCATTTCCGCCTACGGGAGGACACATGGAGTTAGAACCATCTATGTCGATACGCTGAAAGAAAATATCGGAGCACAGAAATTTTATCTATCTGTTGGATTTCAACCGCTTGCTGACGTCGCAGATTCGGTGATGTATGAGAAGAAGATATAGAGTTTCGGCCAAAGGTTGATCAGCCTATGGCTGACGTAAAGTGTATTAAATATGGGCAGCACGAATCATTGGTAGCTATTCCTCAAATGATACGACTTACGACGTTTAACCGCGTGTGGCCTGGATCATCCACATCGCCCCCCATATTGAGGTCATTTTCTGTGTTTTGAACCCATGGCACCTAAGAAGCTCTGTCGCTTCATCGCGAGTCATCGTATTTTTTATAGGCGGGAGATGAAAGAGAATTTTTCGAACGTAAATACCAAGAGGTGTTCGAAAAAACGCAAAGATCGATGGGGACTGGGGCATGCTTACGACAAGTACACCACGAGGTCGAAGCACTCGTCTACATTCAGCTACAACGGCGGCTGGAGAAGCGACGTAATCAAGCAGTCCCATCGCGATGATGGTATCGACTGATGCATCTCCAAGCGGAATTTTCGCGGCATCAGCAACGATGAGCTTATATTTTTTGGGTGACACCGTTGATAGCTCTTTTTTCGCTAGATCAATCATTTGTTTGGAATAGTCAATTCCGTAGGTCATACGGCACTGCGTGGCCAGCTCTTTCATCTGCTCTCCAGAGCCACAACCGAGATCTAGAAGAGTAGTTTTTGCCGATAGTGGGGTATATGCATGAAGCGTGTCGGTTCGCTTGGAAAGAAACTTTTTGACGATGACTTCGGGAGAAAAGAACGACGAGTGGTGATGATAAAAATCTGCAAACTGTTTGGCATTGTGGTGCCAATACGTAGAGGAAGCTGGGTTTTCACGTTCAGGGGAATTTTTTTTATTCATATATGTATCAAGAAATGATATACCTACGGTGAGCTACAGGATAAATGGTAATCGACACGTCGTCAACCCTCTCCCATGTGCCACCTTAGGCGTATTTATACACTGGTGCAGTAGATATTCATACGATATCATAAACGCATGGTCCGGCATACATTTCCAGACATTCGTACCACGTTTTTTCGGCTCCTTGTCATCGGAACATGTATAGCGATTGCCGTGCTTTTTGTCATATTTGCCGAATATCGATATCGAATAGGACTCAACCGATATTTTGATAGTGACGAGCTTTCATATATCTCGTGGACCGCACACTTCCTGGGTGGGGCGTTGCCCTTTCGGGATTTTCTCTACTTTTGTCTTCCTGGATATTTCATCTTTTTATTTCCAGCGCTACTTGAAGGGGCAGGGGTATTTGGTCCGCTTCTCCTTGGACGTATATTTGCGTGGATCGTATCACTTCTGATCAGTATCGCGCTTATTCTTTTGAGTAGACGACAATCACGAGGATGGTGGAATATTCTCGCGGGGCTCATCATCCTCTTTCTCCCACTTCCTGCAGATAAAATCTTGGAAATCCGACCTGATCCACTCATGTATCTCTTTGCTTTTTTCGGGATGGCTCTACAGATGTATCACATGGATCATCCGCATGATCGTCGTTCGGATAGCTATATCATCAGTTTCGGATTTCTCTATGGTATATCGATATTTATCTTTTCTAAAGTGCTCGTACTAGTCGGACTTGCCTCACTTTTTTTTGCGATATTCACGCTCTTTCGTCCGTACGTATCATGGAAAAAACGGATCGCTACGACAATCCGATCTGGAATCCTCTACACAGCATCTCTCGCCATCATCCCTGGCATATCGTTTGTGTGGGGAGCAACACTTATTGGTGTCGATTCCATGTGGTACTACCTGATGCAGTTTCCTATAGAAGTGAATCGAATGATGCTTGATTACTACATCCCGCCAGAGTTCTTTTTCCGGGATAACAACCTCGTCTATGGGGTATGGGGGGAGCAGATAGGGTATCAGTATAATCACATACTGTGGGGGATTGGGGCTGCCTGGATTGGTATCATGCTGATTGTCGGGCTTTTGACATTTCGAAAAGCACAGGATCTTCGAAATATTTTTCTTCCAACTATCGGGATCGTCTTGGCTGCATCGTACTACTATATTCCTGTGCATCACATGCAATACCTCATACCGCTTGCATGTTTCGTGGCGCTTTTTGTCAGCGACTTTGTGGGATTTCTCTACCGCATAAGCTCCCGATGGATACTTGCGACTGTGGTATTTTTTGTGCTGCTTTGGTATGCACTTTTTTTGATGTACCAGGCATTTTGGAATGTCTATCCGACAAAGCTCGCATGGAATAACGAGGATACACGGCAGGAACTAGCGATCCTCGATGCATACATCCCTGCTGATGCGTATGTCTATGATCTCATCTGTATGGCCTATCGATATCCACATCCAGCCTATGTAAACTGCCGGCCAGTTGGTCAGTTCTCGATGTATCTTTCGCGGCCGCTTCCATCGGTGCGGGCTGCACTTGAACGGTCAAATTACGTGTATCAAGGAGTGGGGCTTCGGGTCAATACACTTTCTGTGGAAGACCAAGCGTATATACACGAAAATTTTACCCCAGTACTATCTGGACGTGTGCTTGTCAGAAACGGCGTGCCGTGGGTTCCTTTGAGGGAGGGGTCTCATGAATAAACACAAACGCCGATCTGTCGATCTCACACTTGTCATCCCATGCTACAACGAAGAGCCAGTGTTCGTCGAAAGCTACAAGCGTATCATCCTAGTACTTGAAGGGTCCAGACTTTCCTATGAGGTCATATTTGTGGATGATAAAAGTACTGATAAAACGCCCCAAATGATACAAAGTGTCGTAAAAAATGATACACGCTGTCATGCGATTTTTCATGAAAAAAACATGGGTCGGGGACAAGCGGTTATGGATGGAATTCGGCAGGCCAAAGGAACGATCGTCGGATATATAGACGTAGACCTTGAAGTGTCGCCCGTCTATATCCCAGATATCGTATCAGTCATGAAGGTCCAAAATATCGACATGATGATAGGGAAACGGATATATCGGTCAAGTATCCGCTCTCTCCACCGCGAAATACTTTCTAATGGATATCGATGGCTTATACGACATCTGCTTGCCACAAAGGGTGTAGATACAGAAAGTGGATATAAATTTTTCCGTCGCACAAGAATTCTTCCCGTCATCGCGGAATGTCACGACGGGCAGTGGTTTTGGGATACCGAAGTAGTCGTACGAAGCAGAATGCATGGGCTTCGTATCGACGAGTATCCTGTCCTTTTTTTGCGGCGCTTTGATAAAGTATCCTCTGTGCATGTCATACGGGATACGATTGGATATCTCAGGGCAATATGGAGATTTAATAGTTCA
>CAZQGM010000120.1:0-4222 GCA_964592885.1 uncultured Gammaproteobacteria bacterium | reverse complement strand
AAATAAGCAGGATTTACCAGATTCAGTCAAACAATTTATCGGTAAACCATATACCGATGCCGACTTCAAAAAACTTATAGAGACGATGGATCAATATACGAACACGACATTTACCTCTACTGCGCGTGCACACAAACAACAGCTGACGATGATCAATATCGCCGGTGAAGTATTGTCAAAGACAAAAGGCTTGAGCTATGGTTTAGAAACAGAGCAACTGCTCAAAGATATGGCGGCGATGCAAAAACAGTTGGTGGAAAATGAATCACTCGCCAGTGCCACCCCAGCGCCCACGAATAAAGCCGAGCTAGACGCCCAAATTGCCGCTTTGAAACAAAGCATTGAAGAGAAACAAAAAACGATCGATGAGTCAGGTATCATATCGCCCCGCGAATACGAAAAGATCACGGGACGCCGGTTTCAGAGTGTGCCGGAACAACTTGCATATAACATCATTGGTGCTGCGGTCCTTGGGAAAACTGGTTCTGTGAAGCTTGATACGCTGACCTATAGCCAGGAGAGCCAAGACATCAACTATTCTAGACTCCTTTCGGAGACAAAAGGATCCAACCACTATACTGGCACACCAAGTCTGGTTGATCGGTTTTTTGCTATCGCATATGGCATCACCACGACGAAAAATGTGGATGGATCAGCACTCGAACTTCTCATGCGCCGCATGAATGGCCTGACGAGTAATAAAAACAAAGGGAAGATCTCACTCGGACTTGATGGATGGAGAAGTGATAAAGACGAAGTGTTAAATCAACATCTGGTAATCGTAAATATGGACAACGCCAGGTCAAACACAGCACAGTTTGATAGTGTCATTGCGAAGTTGCCCGATAATACACCGGTATTTAAAATCGGTGCAAATGGAGACTTCATCGAAGGAAAAGTCATTAGTGGAGTGTTTGTCGAGGTGCAGAAATTTGTCGATAATCCTGACCCAGCAATCGGATCTGCGCGCGACCAGATGAATAAGCGGACTGCGGCTCTTGATTCGCCTGATCCTACGAAACCTGGAGATGGTGCGACGTTTTTCGTCAAGTTCCATGAGATGGGCGCACATACCGGCATCGATACGAAAACGCCATCAGCTCGAGCAAAGACCATTGGGCTTATCGGAGACAACACTGAGTCATTCACGTTCTCACAAGGCATGATTCGGTTGCGGTCAGAATTTGATCCGACCAAAACTGGTGATCCTGCTATCACACACGGTGATATCGAAGTCGTCATCACCGGAAAACAGGCGTTACAGATAGCTGATCTGAAAAGTGCTGATTTGGATACTCAATTAAAAGCACTGCAAAAGCTACTTAATACAAATGAGCAACAGACACTGGCTCGTGGTGAGGTGGACTTCAAGGAGACAGCACTGAGAAATCAAGTCGAAGCAATATTTGAATCAGCGCTTGATCAAGCAAAGGTACCTGATGTGAAGTTTATTGGCATCACAGTACGTCGCGGTGGTAACCAAGATATAGCAATTAAACTCACAGAACTACAGACCACATGGAAACGGACATCATCTGAACGAGCGACATTTGGCAAATCATCGATCACCGCTGAACAAAAGCTCCAACGGACTGTCGAGCAGACGAAAGCGATACTCGAGCAGGTCGGACAGGTGGTACGTACCGATCCGCGGATCGCGGCGCGGTTTGACTATATGACTGGCAATTTCCGAGATGCGAAGGTTACCTTGAAGGAAAAGAGTGCACAAGAAGCACAGCCCGGTACACTCATACTCAATGCAAAATCCACATATGCGGATATTGTCCGATGGATCTCTGAGACGTCGAGTAAAGAGAGGCTTGATGTCATCAAATATTTCGATCAAGGTGCATCCAAAGAAGCGATCACAGCAGAAGGAGTGAAAGCACGAAATGATGCAGCGAAAAATATGGTGGAAGATACATCGACTGGTGGGACGTCGGGCGCATCATCCACAGCAAAAACAGTTGCTACTATGTCGTCAGCAGAGGTGAAAACAGAATTCGACATGCTTACGCCGAAAATTACTGGTAAGACTGCGACACCACTTGAAGTGGCGCGCTACGCTGCGCTCGGAACAGTTCAGCTGACTGCGGTAAATACAGCGATAGTAGATGCTCAACAAGCAGAAGAAAATGCAAAAAAGGTGGACGTCGAATTTAGTGTTGAAAATACTCTAACGCCGGGTACAAAAGTCGCCGTCGTTGCCCCAGATGGGACGACGCAGGTGATAACACTTGCTTTTGACGACTGGGTTCCAAGGGGATCAGGTAACAACATAGCAATATCAAATCATCCAAAGATTGATACAGAAACACAGGATTTACCAATAAATGACGCAGGAGGCAATCTTCGTGGAACTATCACAGTTGACCTACTCAATAAACAAAAAGGAGTAACGACCGCAACAATAGAAAAAGATCCAACGACATTGGATCCAGCCAAAGATAGCGCGATTAAGTTGGCACAAGACGCACGTATTCAGGCACAAGCCGCACGACAAGCTATTGCAGATGCTCAAACTATTCATACAGATTCAGCACACGCACGATTAGTAGCTCAGGTGCCAGCTGGGGTCACATTGACAGACCCTGAAGTCCGCGGAATTGCCGATTTGGTCACCCAATATGAGCTGAGCGTCGTTCGTGGGGATGCTGATGTGGCAATCAAGAAAGCAGCAGCGGAAGCGGCGCTCAAAACACTTCTGACCGGAAAAGTGCCAGCGGGTCAAGAGGAAGCAAAAGCTAAAGAGATGATTGAGCTAGCCTCAACGGCAAAAATGATTCCTCCAGCACCTATTCTGGCTCCAGCTACTCCTGTCGCACAAAAAGGACTATGGAACTGGATGATGAGTGGGTCTTGGCCGATTGTTGTTCTCAAATTTATCGGAGCGGCTGCCCTCGCAGCTGGCGTTGGGTATATCATCTTTAGCATCGTGATCCCTGCCATCGGAGCATGGATTGCGGGCCTTTCAGCTGCTAGTGCAGTCGGGGTTTCAACTGCGACTGGAACAGCTGCAACTGGCGCAGCTGCATCTACTACGACGGCATTTCACTTCTCATTCCATGTATCATGGATATTCGCCGGATTAGCGGCTGTCATCCTTGTCATCCTTCCAATTTTCCGAGCCGATTGGAGAGGGTGGGAGAGTGGGAAATCAACGAACTACAACATGGCGAAAATGGCATATGGAGTTCTTAATCCAAGTATCGTTCGCGATGGACAATCAACCCAGAATAAAGTTCAAGAGTTGAGTGTATTCGGCCTTTCCCGGTCGCTTTTGCTTCTTACTCCATTTGGTTGGCCCCAACTTGGTCATGATGCGATGCGATCGGTTATTCATGCGACGGGGTGGAAGTGGTTACAAAATGTTGATGGATATCTCTTCCCATCAGCTCAGACGTGGCAAGAACATTGGACTGGGAAAACGGCGCTTGGATGGAAAATCTGGTTCCATGTGTTCCAGCTCGGCAAGTATCTCAGTACGTGGGGATTGGCACTGGCACGCGATGTCGTCGATGCAGGAGTTTCGTATTGGGCACAGAAAGCGGGTGTCATTGATGCACTTAACCCAACCGCTGCTATCGCCAATCAGCTCACCACCGAGGAAGCGACACTCGCGCGACTAAAAACGGAGGCTACCGCTACAAATACTGCCTTAGATGCGGCTAAACAGGCGGCTTTAGCAGTACAAGCAGGGGCCGTTTCTACTGCTCAAGTATCTACTCTCCAGCAGAACGTGTTAGCTGCACAAACTGCACTTTCAGATATTCAGGCTGCAAATGCGGCGATTGCTGCGCCGTATGAAGTACTTACTCACACAGTAGCCGATCTCAAACGCGAACAACAGGATCTCGTAGCGCATCCAGATTCGATCACGCGGAGCATCACGCGAGAAACGATTGGTCGGAAAACGGAGAACGGCAATCTTCAAGAAGCAAGCATTTCCCGGAATCACGCCTATCTCTATCGAGATGTAAAGCAGAATACCATCGGGATATCCGATAATAACTCAACCAACGGGACATTTGTCAATGGCATTCGTGTTTCAGGGTATATCGATTTAGTTGAGAATGATAGTGTTCGGCTCGGTGATACGGCGATCTATACGGTGAAACCAGTGAGTGGCGTCCTTGAACTTGTTGATAGTACTGGAAATCCGGTAAAAGGCAAAAAAACAACGAGTGCTCCAACGACGCAGAAAAATCAACGTGTGCAAGCC
>CAZQGM010000119.1:0-4265 GCA_964592885.1 uncultured Gammaproteobacteria bacterium | reverse complement strand
ATCATATTACCGATTCACCCAGTGGCTTTTCACGGCACTATTTAAGCGTGGACTGGCATATCGCGGTACGGCAGCTGTGAACTATTGTCCCTCATGTAAAACAGTGCTTGCTGATGAGCAAGTAGTCGTGAAAACCATTGATGGCGTTTCCAACAATGTGTGTGAACGATGCGGAAATATAGTCGAAAAAAGACTGTTAAAACAATGGTTTTTCCGTATTACCGCGTATGCGGAGAAACTGCTGGAAAACATACCAGAGCTCAAATGGTCTGATGTAGTGAAAACAGCACAAACCAATTGGATAGGAAAAAAAGAGGGGATCTCGATTGTGTATCCACTCGTCAACGGAAATAATGACGAAGTTGGGAACGTGACTGTCTTTACCACGCGACCGGATACAAACTTTGGGGCTACATTTGTGGTCATCGCGCCTGAACATCCATTGATTACCTCACTACATGAGGCTACATATGGAATTTCTGTGAGCATACAAAAAGAAATCACTGAGTATGTCAAAAAGACCGCTGGAAAATCTCAACAGGAACGAGAAGTGGAGGGGAGAAAGAAAACCGGCGTTTTTACCGGCCTATATTGCATCAATCCACTGAATGGCACAAAGATGCCACTCTACATCGCAGATTTTGTCCTTATGAACTTTGGGACCGGAGCCGTTGTCGGCGTGCCCGGTCATGATATACGTGACTTCGAATTCGCACAGGCTTTGGGCGTCCCAATCATCCGCGTTGTCGTTGGCGCTGACGGTGACCGATCGCCAATAACACGTTCAGAGCAAGTTCAGGAAGATGATGGTGTGATGATAAATTCAGGATTCCTGGATGGTATGCATATCACCAATGCTATAGGTGCAATGATGGATCATATAGAGAAAAATGGATGGGGCACGCGAACTGCAACGTATCATCTTCGAGATTGGACGATTTCAAGGCAGCGATATTGGGGGCCACCAATTCCGATGGTGTACTGTGATGCCTGTGCGAAAAAAGGTGAAAGTTGGTTTACGACGTCCGAAGGCAAGCAGTCGTCGTCAGAGGTGAAAATGGCACCAGATTTTTTGGTCTCAATGGCTGGTTGGTATCCTGTTTCCGAGGGCTCACTCCCAGTTGAACTTCCAACTATTGATGACTATAAACCAGGGGATGATGGCATAGCTCCGCTTGCTAAACACAAAGAATTTTACGAGACCGTATGCCCAGGATGCGGAGCCTCAGCTACGCGCGAGACCGATGTGTCTGATACATTTTTAGATTCTGCCTGGTATTTTTTGCGATATCCGTGTATAGCCCATGCACCACACGCGCTCCAGCACGCAGTGAGCCAGGATCCAACGCATGGCGATGACCCAGTGACTCCGAGCATTATCAAAAAATGGCTTCCAGTCAATATGTATACGGGAGGCGCAGAACATTCTGTGCTTCACCTTTTGTATTCCAGATTTATCACCATGGTGCTTCATGATATAGGCCTCATAGATTTCGATGAGCCGTTTACGAACTTCTATGCGCATGGACTCGTCATCAAAGATGGTGCAAAGATGAGTAAATCCAAAGGAAATGTGGTGAACCCTGATGAATACATCAGCAAATATGGCGCTGATGCGCTCCGCATGTATCTCATGTTCATGGGGCCGCTTTCAGATGGAGGGGATTTCCGGGATAGTGCCATGGAAGGGATGTATCGATGGGTTGGTCGTATTTGGCGCTTGGTCATGATGACTGCTAAAGAGGACAGAGCGCGTACAGACGAGGAAATCTGTTCAAAGCTCCATAAGACCATAGCAAAGGTGACCGACGATATGCACAAACGGCGCTACAATACGGCCCTTTCTTCACTTATGGAGTATACAAACGCACTACAGGATTCGGGGGTCCCGATGGCTCGCGGAGAGGCGGAAGCGTTTGTCAAAATGCTTGCGCCGTTTGCTCCTCATCTTGCAGAAGAATTATGGCAGTGGCTATGTGGTCGGGAAGCGTTAACACAAAAAAATGACTCGGTCCACTTCCAGTCCTATCCAGTTATGAACCCTGATGCTATACGAAATAGTTCGATACAGTTCGTCGTTCAGGTTAATGGCAAACTCAGAGATACGATCGAGGTGACGGTCGAGCAAGCGCACGATGAAACATATATGAACACATTAGTACAGGCGCGTCCAAACGTCATGAAGCACCTCACAGGAGTGCCGAAGAAAACGATCTTTGTTAAAGGAAAATTGATTAATATCGTTTGCTAAACCATGATCGTGTGTGTGATGCATCTATCGCGTGTACGCATGCACTGCATGTGTCTCTATCAGATAGATCACCAATTAGTCGTGTTTTGACAAATATCGGATGTCTGTGAAAGACTGGTAGCAGGGGTATGTATGGACCTGCCAGATGGGGGTGTCACTACAGAGGGGTCACGTTGGCCTCATTTTTCACTACCCGTCATGCTTCTTGGTAGCGCATCGCTTCTTTGTATCACAAGTTCACTCATTGCGCTTATTGTATTTCTTCGTACCAAAGATCCGATCGAATTTCATATGGCTACTGGATCATCTGGCGTGGTTGCTGGATCATCTGCTATTTCTCTCTACATTGATATTGCTGGCGCAGTGAACTATCCGGGTGTATACGCGATGCCTGACGGGAGTCGTGTCGATGATGTGATTACAAAAGCGGGGGGTGTATCTTCCTATGCTGATACTGGACTTATTGGAAAGACGATTAATCGTGCATCACGCGTGAAAGATGGTATGAAGATATATATCCCATTTCATATTCCCGAGAATCAAATCGGGAATACTACTCTAGGATCAAAAAGTCCTGTAACAGAACCACATGTCGTAAACTCGGTAGTTTCTATCAATAGTGCGACACTCAGCGAGCTTGACGGGCTCCCTGGGGTGGGCCCGGTCATCGGACAAAAAATCATATCTGGCCGTCCATACGGCTCAGTTGATGAATTGATAACAAAAAAAGTGATGTCTGAGTCACTACTGGGAAAGCTACGAGACGCCATTTCTTTATAGTGTGTATCTATTATATATAGTTTGATTCTATATTAAATCACGAGAAGTCGTCTCGAGGAGATCAGTATGTTTGCAGTCGCCGATGCAGTTGCGATTCTGGGTATGATATTTCCTGAGCCACAGGCAGGACTTATCTCGGGCATGCTTTTTGGGGCAAAAGCATCGCTGCCGTCTGATCTCTATCAGGACCTTCTACAAACGGGAACGGTGCATATTGTCGCGCTATCTGGAACGAACATATCATTTCTCCTGGTTACGGTTGGAACAGTTCTCTCCCGCGTTGTGTCCCGACGCGTAGCACTCGTCACGTCTGTCTGCTTAATATGGAGTTTTGTCGGATTTGTAGGATTTTCTCCATCGGTCGTTCGGGCCGCCCTAATGGGCTCTTTGTCACTAATAGGAATATATTTTGGACGAAGTGTATGGTCACTTTGGATCTGGGGCATCACCTGCATCAGTATGATAGTCGTGTCGCCACCTCTCATCACATCGATATCATTTCAGCTCTCAGCGTTCTCGACACTTGGTCTTCTTGTATTTGGCTCATCTTCAGCTAATCAGATGCATGCAAACGTGACTGCTTCTGTGTCTAGCACTGTATGTAAAGAAGTGCCAAAAACGCCAATGTTGGGACCCTTATGGCTACACGATACCACACGAGCTATATACAAAGGGATTATTGAAACGCTCCGTCTGACGATGTGTGCACAGGTATGTACGATTCCGATCATATTTTGGCATTTTCGAGAGGTGTCGATTATATCTCCCGTGAGTAATGTTCTCATCGGGTGGACTGTCGGCCCGATCATGATGACTGGATTTACCTCATTTGGTCTTGGGCTACTCCATCCATATCTTGGGTTACTCCCTGGAAGCATCACGTATGTCCTTGCGTCGTATCTGATATATGTCGTCCAGTGGACCGCATCATGCCCATGGAGTCATATATCCCTATAGCATTATAGCGCTTTGCGGGAATGATACAGAGTATTTTTGCATATTTTCCGTGTGAAATACGAAAGGAATTATCGAAAAACACAAAAAATATTGAATTATCATATGATATCAATATATATCATAGTACATATATATTACCGCAAAGTGCATCTCGTCATCTGTGATCACTATAGAGTGAACCACATAAGCAATAACCAACAATTCGGAAATAGATATGAGGTAGATACGCTATGAAACTACGATATGGCTATATCATCATGGGGATCGTTACAGGGTT
>CAZQGM010000118.1:0-4270 GCA_964592885.1 uncultured Gammaproteobacteria bacterium | reverse complement strand
ATTTGCAAGAAGCACTGATCATCGCAGAAGCCGGTCGTAAAGGTGCGGTGACCGTCGCGACCAACATGGCAGGACGCGGAGTGGATATCATCCTGGGCGGCGCGAAACCAGAAGAGCTCCAATTTGAAGATAAAAAAGCATATGCAGCTGCAGTCAAAGAGTGGAGTCGCCTTCATGACGAAGTGGTGTCACTTGGAGGAATTCACGTCATCGGGTCCGAACGACACGAAAGCCGGCGTATAGATAATCAGCTTCGCGGACGATCAGGGCGACAAGGTGATCCCGGATCGACGAGGTTTTATGTGTCACTTGAGGATGACATCATGCGGCTTTTCGGTGGAGACCAGGTGAGCAAGCTCATGTCGATATTTAAGCTCCCAGAAGATGTGCCACTTGAACACCCGATGGTATCACGCGCCATAGAGCAAGCGCAGGTGAAAGTCGAAGGATTTCATTTTGATAGTCGGAAACATTTAGTCGACTACGATGATGTACTTAACAAACATCGAGAAATCATTTATCGGCTTCGTCGGCATGCTCTTGAGGGAGAAAGCCTGAAAAGTCGGATCGAGGATGCACTCGTTCGGGAAGTTGGACAGATTGTGACTCTAAGCACTGTAGAAACAGGTTCGCCAAGCCCAGAAAAAATTGTCGCAGAACTGACCAACATCATCCCATTTGACCCAGGGTCCCAGCGTACACTGACTATGGAGCTTGAGAATCGTCACTCCGGGGAACAGATGACGAATTTCTTACAAACCATGGTAGTTGATACGTATAACCAACGTGAAAAAGAATTGACACCCGAAGTGCTTCGACAAGTTGAACGGTGGGTAGCGCTTTCGGTCATCGATTCATACTGGATGGAGCATCTAGAATCCATCGATGATCTTCGGGAAGGCATCGGACTTCGTGGATACGGCCAACGGGACCCGCTCGTCGAATACAAAAATGAGGCATTTGCCTTATTTGATCGGTTAGTCACGGGCATCGATAGTGAGATCATTCATCGAATTTTTAAAGTGCAGGTAAATATGGCTCCAGGAGGAGCAGCGCCGACACAGGAGATTGCACAGGAAACCGCGTCAAACGCGGCTGGTGCAGGAAACACGAAACAGGGAAAACAAAAAAATTCGTTATCTGCTGAACAGGCGAAGGCGATTGCCGGACTGGCGACTGAAACGGCACTGACGAAAGTGGCAAAAAAAGCGAGAACCAACGATGTAGCTGTCGAAAAAAAACCGATAAAAGTCGCACACGAACTTGGACGCAATGATCCATGCTGGTGTGGTTCAGGGAAGAAATGGAAAAAATGCCACTACCCGCAAGCAGGATAATTGTACAGCCGTCGGTGTTGTAAATAGCATATTTGGTTTCATAATCGGGGGTATATGGATTTATTTGATCTAAACTTCCATGGACTTCGTCGAAAACTTCCACTTACGTATATCGCGTCAAATAAGCAGATTGCGACATTCACAATTGTAGGCGACGTAGAATTTACTGAGGTTGCAGGTAAACTGATACAAGAAAAATTAGAAGAGCGAAACATCGTGCCGGATTGCTTCGTAGGACCGGGAACGAATATACTTTGCTTTGTCCATCACATGGCAAAACGCTACGGACACACTCGATACGTTGTCCTT
Organism: uncultured Gammaproteobacteria bacterium; assembly: GCA_964592885.1. Taxonomy (GTDB): domain Bacteria; phylum Patescibacteriota; class Microgenomatia; order UBA10105; family UBA927; genus CAZERT01. Next base: position 2,624 of record CAZQGM010000118.1, on the reverse strand, counting down.
CGAAAATCGATATTAAACTATATGACTTCTCCGCAAGTTCAGTTACCTTGGAGAAACGCTCCAAAGCATGCAAAAAAACTTGTCCTCAACGGATCAGACATGGAGTTTCTCAAAGGAAAAAAAGTCGTCCTCATCGATGATGTCGTATCGACTGGAACCACGATGGAGATGCAATCACAGATGATGGAAAAAATTGGGGCTACTGTACTTGCAAAATGCTCGATTTTTAAACAAGGCAATCGATATATTGACCCCGACTTGATCTATCTAGACAATCTACCTATTTTCGTCGTAACCAAGGATGGTAGAAAAACGCTCTTGACAGAAGAACAATCTGAGATGTAAGTTGTCACTAACAGCGTAATAGTCTCTTGATTTGCCGGAGACAGAATTTAACCCGAAGGCAACACTAAAAAAACTATGTTGATAGTGGATTTTTGGCGTATCAATCAGTTTACAAATTGTATTTAACCCTCGTACCGCGAGGGTTTTTTTATGGCAGTCGAATCAATGGGTGAAAAATGTGGCGTATTTGGGGCCTATACTCCAGGGCATGAGGTGGCACGATTTGTCCATCCAGCAATATTTACCCTCCAACACAGAGGGCAAGAAAGCGCTGGCATAGTAACTTCAGATGGGCTAGACCTGTATATCCATAAGGGTATGGGTCTTGTGACACATGTATTTGATGAAGCGGCAATCGAATCGTTGCCCGGTTTTATCGGTATTGGGCATACGAGATACTCGACATCTGAGGGATCCACTTCCGATCATGCACAACCGGTTATGCGAACTGATGGAATTGTGGCACTAGCGCATAATGGGAACTTACCTTCCACCGAAATTCTTGAACAATTTTTGCGAGATAAAGGTCAACCTACTACTCATAGCAACGACTCTGAAATGATGGCAGATGCCATAGGATATTATTTTCGACGCGGAGCAACCCTAGAAGATGCTATTAGGGAGACATTTCCACTTTTTACCGGAGCATTTTCCTTGGTGGTGATGACGCGAGATAAATTAGCAGCCGTCCGGGATGAAAAGGGTATTCGACCTTTTTCTTTCGGTAAGCTAAATGGGGGCTATGTGTTTGCTTCTGAAACCTGCGCACTTGATGTGGTTCGGGCGGATTATATAGATGACGTAAAACCAGGTGAAATGGTCATTATCGATTCAAAAGGTATAACGCGGCACCAACTTGCGAAAGGTGAACAAAAGTTGGATATTTTCGAATTCATATATTTTGCTAGGCCCGATAGTATGCTTCTAGGACAAAGTGTCTATCAGGTGAGGCAACGATTCGGTATGAAACTTGCAGAAGAAAGTCCGGTTGACGCGGATATCGTGATCCCTGTGCCTGATTCAGCTATCCCGGCCGCCATCGGATATTCTATGGTATCCGGAATTCCATATCAGGAAGCATTAACAAAAAATAGGTACATCCATCGTACATTCATTACTCCAGAGCAACGTTTACGAGAAAATGCCGTCGCTATGAAGCTCAATCCGATACATGAAATTATCAATGGAAAACGCGTATTAGTGTTAGACGACTCTATTGTTCGTGGAACGACACAGAGACAATTAGTCGAAATGCTCCTCCGGAGCGGTGCAAAAGAAGTGCATGTACGGATCAGCTCGCCTCCTGTCAAATATCCGGATTTCTATGGAATCGATACTCCCAGGCAAAATAAACTCATAGCAGCTAAATTATCTGTTCCAGAAATACGGGACCATATAGGTGCGGACACACTCGCATTTTTATCGTATAAAGGAATGCTGGAAGCGACCGGTCTACCAGAAGATCTATTCAGCATGTCATGTTTCACCGGAATATACCCAGTCGATATACGAGAGCGAGCTGGGGAAATAGTTCATTTCCCATCGTAAGTGGATCTATCAAATTAGGGTAGCATTATTAGTCTATATTAAAATCAGGTGACTATGAAGAATTTTCCCATGGTACATAAATGTATTTAATTAAAGCGTTTGGGTAGATAATATCTCCAGATATTATCCGATGAGAGAAAAATGCAAAGTAGGTAGTGGTGTGATACAACATCTATATATGGATATCATCATTCGGATCATCGTGAGCAGTCTCGCAGTCTATGTGACTGCTAATCTCATCCCGGGTGTGGCCGTTTTGGGGTTTGGAAGTGCCGTGGTTGCAGCGATAGTCCTGTCTCTGGTCAATGCAGTCCTTAAGCCAATCCTCGTGTTTCTCACCCTTCCCATTACGATCCTCACGCTTGGACTATTTATGATCGTCATAAACGCGTGTTTGGTGCTTCTCGTCAGCACCTGGGTGCCGGGATTTCATGTCGATGGATTTTGGGCTGCACTCCTTTTTTCAATCGTCGTTTCGATCATAAATACGCTTATCCATAAAGTATTTGTCCAAAAATGAGCATCGTTTTTTCATGGACATACGAACTATCCATTCATACGCACATGCGTCAGAGGCAGTAGGGCTCACAGTCGTCATTGACGTGCTTCGGGCGTGCACCACGATGTGTGTTCTTTTTGATCGGGGCGCTACTGTCATATATCCGAAAGAAAAAATAGAAGATGGATTTGAGATGAAAAAAATGTACCCAGATGCGGTATTGGTTGCAGAA
>CAZQGM010000117.1:0-4318 GCA_964592885.1 uncultured Gammaproteobacteria bacterium | reverse complement strand
AAACAATACAAACTCTATAATCTAGGATACTTTTTGTTTGGTTTGATGAGTTTGTCGTTTACATATAACTTGTCATTAGTACTCGTGCCAAGTGTACTAACGACTATTTCTAGCATACTTTTTTATATAGCGGGTATAGGACTTTGTTTGATAGCATTATTTCCCCGTGACATGTTTCATTCTCTTCATACCGCATCAAGCATGCTAATGTTTTTCTCTGGAACTCCATCATTGATATTGATGACTTATCCTTTTTATCTATCGACAGGTATTCCAAGAATCATTATCCCGTTTAACTTGATTATTGCGGGTCTGTTGGTTTACTACCTATATTTGAAATTCAAATATTTCATAGCGTTAGGAAGGCTTGATAACGACACGGAGAAATATGTCAGTATCTGGGAATGGATACCTTTTATCAGTATGTATGTGTGGTTTTTTGTCGTCAACACCATACTCATCATTGGACATATGACATAGTTCCATATATTTCCGTGAACGGTACCGTGTTGAAGTGTAGACAGTCTTCTTCGGACAATGTTCGTATTATTACTAGAATAAAACGCTCTATATACTAGCCAGGTTTTCTAATTGCGGTCTCCCCTAAATACGATAAATTATTTTGGCATCATCATGCCGCGTCCTCTCCCCTGTCCCATCCCTCGCCCCCGCATCCCTTCTTGGGACTCCTCATCAAACGCTCGTACACCGGTAGCGATAAATGTAGAGCCATCCCACGTCCCCACACTTCTCACCGTATCCCCAACTGATGGCGCACCATAGGGATAATGCGTCGAGTCTGTCGTTTTGATCGTGTACGTTTTTCCTGAAGCATCAGCTACTGTGATCGAATCTATAGCGATCGCATTTACAGTCCCAAAGACGAAATTAGCCCCAGAGTTTCCATGCATCCGCATCATCCTGCCTCCGCCGGTAAAAAGCTTGTTTCCAAGCGGGATCGTGGAAAAATACCACGCTATCGATATCCCTATGCCGATGATCAGGATAAGTACAAATCCCAGTGACCGTTTATACGAAATATCAAATTTCCGTAAAAGGAGTGTCAGGAAAACGAGTCCGCATAAGATGATGCCGAGTGGCATATACGGAAATGACTCTACGAAAGACAGACGACCATACGATCCATAGCCTTGGATCAAGTCACTATTGGTCTGTATCCATACGAGTAGTATCCCCAGGAGTACAAAAAGAGCTGAAAAAACACTGAGGAGTATCCCTCCCATCCCGATTCGCTCCATCAAAATGGATGCGTGAGATCGCATCGAGAGATGCTTTGCTGCTATTTGCTTAGATACGGTGTTAGTGGGTGATTTTTTCATTGCATGCCCTCCTCATGATTGCTTTTGCCCGGTGCATACGCACCCCGACGGCGCGCACTGGTATCCGGACGATGTCACTAATCTCTTCATATGTTTTTTCTTCGAAATAGTACAAAACGAGTGGTTCTCGATATATGACGTCAAGACTTTCGAGGCATGACATTAGCTGCTTTTTCAGTAGCTCTCGATCGATATCCTCTTCGGTACTGTCAGCGACTCCATAATCAAACCATTCCCCCATCGCTACAACTTTTTGGATAAATGAACTTTTCTGGTGATTGACGCTTTCATTATGTGCGATGCGATAGATCCAGCTAGAAAATTTTAGATGCTGATCGTATCCGGGCAGATTTTTATATGCTTTTATAAATACCGTCTGTACGATGTCATCAATATCATGTGACGAACCGATGATTGATCTGATATACCGGACAAGCTTTTTTTCGTATCGCTCCATGAGCTCCCGATACAGGTCGGATTTTCCGCTTACAACTTCTGACACGATCTGTTCATCTGATAGGTGTATTGGTGTATTCATGGAAACCCAAGCGTAGCCTTGTGAGAATTATAATTCACTCAGAACTTTGTTATTTGTCATCCCCGATCTAGTCGGGGATCCACATTTTTTTGCATGTACCCTGGATTCCCGCCTTCGCGGGAGTGATAGGAGAATAATCGGTTCTTCCGAAACGCTATTCTGATTTAATGTGTCTACACAAGGCTACGCGCTCTAGGCTCACTTCGTCAAATTTAGCGATTAAATCGACCGCGTCCCATGCCACCTCGTGGAGTGTTGTTTCCACAATTTTTCTGGCGTGATTCCATCCATTCGAGCCGTTCGTTCATCTGTGCTTGAGTGATCGTACCGGCTTTTACCTCTGCTTGAAGCCGTGTTTTTTGGAATGCTTCCATCTGTTCGTGCATCGAGTCAGTCGATATCCCCTTCTCTGTCGCAATTTGGTAAAACGATTTACCTGACGCTAATTTTGCGGTTAAGTCTGCGACACTTGTTTTGAGGATACGTGCTTTCTCTGTCAGCATTTGGGTATACCCTACTCCTTGTCCATTTCCATTTCCGTTACCCATACTATATGCATATGCACTGGTGGATCCGGCGAAAAGTAATACGCCTGCGCTTGCTACACTTACGAGTCCTACTAGTAGTGATTTATTCAAGGGGTTCCGTTCGCGAATCACTTCATAGTGATTTGTGAATACGGCCCCTTGTGTCGCATCTCGCCCTAGCGAGATCAGTTTATTATTTGATGCGATCATAATGAAACCTTTCTCTAACTCCTCGATCAATACGCTTTGAGAAGTCTTCTAAGAAGTAATACAAGTGATACGAGAAAATATTTCATTAAACCACTGCGTTCAATACATATCCCATGATCATGATGCCGATGATGGTGATGCCGAAAAAAAGTGAGAGAAGCTGCCAGGACATCACTTTTTTGAGCATCATTGATTCAGGAATCGACACTGTCACGATCGCGGTCATAAACGCGAGCGCAGTCCCAAGCGGTACTCCTTTTTTGACCAGTGCTTCCATCACGGGGATCACGCTGACGGAGTTTGCATATAAGGGGGCCCCAAGAAGCGTTGCAAGCGGCACTGCCCACCATGAATGGGTCGAGAGATATTTCTCGACAATGGATGCTGGGACAAATCCATGGATGAGTGCTCCGATGCTGACGCCAAGGACAACATACGGAAATACGGTTCTTGTGATCGCCATGCCATCGGTCCAGAAATACGCTACCTGTTCTTTGAGAGTCAGCGCGTTTCCTCCATGCTCAACTTCAACTTGCGCACGTGATTTAAATTTCAAAAGTTCTGGCTTCACATACTTCTCGACGCCGAGTTTCTGAATGAGCATCCCACCCAGGATCGCCACGCCCATCCCTAGGAGGTTATAGATGACGGTCACCTTCCACCCAAACATCGCAGGGAAAAGGTAGAGTGATGATTCGTTCACCAGCGGTGAACTGATGAGAAATGCAAACGTCACCCCGAGTGGAATACCCGCTCCCAAAAAACCAATGAACAGTGGGATCGATGAACAGGAGCAAAACGGCGTGACGACCCCAAGGAGTGCTGCAAATAGATAATCGAGCCCGAACCATCGTCGCTTCGTGAGGATGTCCCGCACTTTTTCCATCGGGAAATAGTATCGGGTGATCGCCATAACGTAGTTGACGACGACGAGAAGTAAACCGATCTTGATCACATCATAGATAAAGAAATTGATCGTATCTCCCCAATAGGAATGAGGCGTGATGCGGAAGATCTGATAGGTGACGAGATCAGCAAATTGTTGGATCGGGAAAAAGATGTCCATATAATTATCGCAAATTAAATTATCGACCTCATTAATCACTACTCTCTCCTGTCATTCCCGCGAAGGCGGGAATCTATCTTTGATTTGGATCCCCGACTAGATCGGGGATGACAAAGAAAATAGGTTATGGAAACGCAGTATTAGCACTTCCCCCCACAACTGCAGGTGCTCGCTTTCGTTTCTGTTACGACCCCTGATACTATGGCTTTTTTCACCTTTTCGATATCCGGAACGAATCCAATCATCACGGGTTTTCCGTCGACCGTGAGGACGGGGCTTGTCATGATCCCAAGCTCAACGATTTTTGAGACATCGGTGATGTAGTCGACGGTATCGGTTCGACCCAGCTCCTTCACCGCCTCTTTGGTCATTTTGTAGAGTTTTTTGCACGTAGCACAACCGGAACCTAATACTTGAATTATCATAGGGACCGTCCTCGAATTACTTCATAGTAATTTGTGGATACGGCCCTATGTGTCGCATCCCGCCGTGGCGGGATCAGTTTGTTATTTAAAGCGACCATACCCTATCCCCCCCTTTTCTACTAAATTAAATACAGCATCAGTAATACGTTCCCCGTACGAGGTAAGAAAAAAAAAAACTTTCAATCCCCGTTTTTCGGAGACGACTATCCCCG
>CAZQGM010000116.1:0-4376 GCA_964592885.1 uncultured Gammaproteobacteria bacterium | reverse complement strand
CGATACTGCTGTCCTTGATCAGACGGCCTGAGAATTGCTGATATAGTGGCTGGTCTGTTTTTTTCATCTCCACATATGGGGTCTATGAGATACACAGTCGATGAATCAAAACTTGGAATGTTTTGGTTACATGGCTCGAACGTTATGTTGCCGTACACATATGTATTGTTTTCAAGCGAAGAGCGAATCTCGGGTAATGACTCACGTGTGATTAGGTTGCCATAAAACAGATATTTTCTGTATACGTCACCTGCGACAGTCGTCATGATACGAATAGGCTGTGAAGGCGCTGCATGCCGAATGTATGAAGACAGCACACGAACTTTCGCGTCGTTACCCATCTCTAGTGGATACTGGAGAAAGTATACGGTCACAAATATCATGATCGATATGAGGTATAGACCCGTGATCCCTAGTCCCGTTATTTTCATACCAAGGGGATTTCGTATCAGGGATACAAGTGTCACTATCCCGTACCCGATGATGATACTACCGATCGGAAAGAGTAGTGTGATATGTGGAGTGAAGTTTGACACCGACGGCGTGTGAATAAGATGTGGTGCAAGACTTAGGGTAGCGTACCCACCAAGCATGATCGCTAACTTCGTATGCCTTTTTAGGAGAAGGAGTGATCCTGCGATGATGGGAAATATGTCTACGATATAAAAAAGCCCGTGTCGGTTCACTCCAAAAAATGTATCTCCAGTCATAAAAAGATATCGGAGGGAAAGAATTTGCGGGATCTTCTCGAACATCCTGAAGAAGTACTCATGTATAGCAAGTGAACTCCCCGTGACTTCCGCCAAGCGCTCGCTCCCCCCAAAGAGAAGCATGAAAAAGAAGTATCCCGTCATGAGCATAGCGCTCCCGATCGGTATATAGAAAATACGTTCTCGAATTTTTCTTGAGTCAATGAGTATAGCTATACTCATCGTGATGACGATCCATGGGACCAAAATTGGCTTTGTACCGATATAGGAAAGAAACCCCAAAAGAAATGAAAACGTTGGTAGGGAGATATGGAGAAAATAGATGGGGAGATTGGTAGATGATAGATTGGGAGAGGGATCGTTCTTTTTTGTGGCGATGAGAAATAGTAGTGTCCCCCACATATAAAAGAACATCGCGGCAGTGGCTTCATACCCAGTTCGGCTAATCACGTATGTCCATGGATTGATCGAGCTACTTACGGCGGCGATGATCCCGACCGCAGGCCCAAAAAAGAGCATCCCGAGTCCTGCTACAGCAGTAGCTGTTCCTGCCCCATAGATGAGTCCTGGGATCCGGCTTTCAAGAAGCGATGGTGGGAATATCCGTAGAAGTCCCATCTGGATCGCGTACATGAGTTCTGCCTGCTTTTCATTTGGTGGGGAGCGAAATGTCAGGAGGTCAGAGGGTGTCCATGTGCCGGTAAGATCGTGGCCTGTCCTCACCGCCGATGTGGCAGTATTGATGTATAAAAGTTCGTCTCCATTGATGCCAGTCGGGATATCACCAAGTAGTGGTAAGCGAATTATGAGACTGACTACAAAGATGATGAAAAGTATCACGGGATTCACCCGATATGTCTTTATGGGAACGCAAATCGCCGTCTGCATTTTTTTTACATTGCTATACATTGGCAGATACTTTTTCATGTGTTCGATGAACGTAACGATCCCAAACGCTGTGCATCCAACCAAAACAAAAAACATGAGCCTAGGCGTATCAAAGTGGCTTACAAGTGGTATAGCGATACCGGTGACGATCGGGTATCGAAGAAAAAGCACGCCGATCGCGATAAGAGAAAAAAAGATGATTGCCACACCGGCTGGCGACGCCGGGATGGAAGCGATTCGTCCATCTATTCGTCCAAACACCTGATCGACGACTACACGTGCCCGCATCGTGATTTTATTTACTGTGGTGGATCGCAAGGGGCTTGGGATAGTGACACGCCTCTCGATGTTCACCATGTCAGGGATATCGTATGTGGGAAATGGGGGAAGGTCTTTGAGTGGACCGATGAGCGCGACAAGAACGTACGCACATATGAGCGCGACGCTGATGATACGTCCTTTAAACATAGTATCTTTTGTGATGGATCGCATAGCGAGGGGAAAGTGCGATATAGACCTATCTTACTCAGGTTTGTGAGCCCGACAGGGCGAAAAAGCTGATTAGGGTAGGTGAATACCTGGAAACTCACATTGCAAATGCGAGTTGGAACGGTATACTTATACCATTATACCCTTAGATGTCATTCCCGCGCAGGCGGGAGGAATCCGACAAGTAGGCTTGTCGTCCTCGCGGATGCGGGGACCCATAATTTTCTGGATCCCCAATCGGGGTCGGGGATGACAGAATATTTGATTCATCTGTTATGAAGAAATTATTGCCGGTATTTTTTATCGTTCTTCTCGCTGTAGCACTGCGGCTTTGGCACCTTGGATCAGTGCCATCGTCCATGAACGCAGATGAAATTGCGATCGGATACAACTCCTATTCAATACTCAAAACTGGCAAAGACGAGTATGGCGCCTCTATGCCACTGTCATTTCGCTCATTTGATGACTACAAAGCACCACTCTATATATATCTCACTGTACCATTCGTAGCCCTACTCGGACTAACAGACATAGCTGTGAGATTACCATCAGCAGTAGCTGGGATTATCACGGTGCTTTTTACGTATTGGCTGGTACTGGAGTTGTTTTGTTTTGGACAAATAACAAATAGCAAAGAGCAACATGCGGAAAAGGGGACAAAAAGCAAAGAGCAAATATCGAATAATGGTCGTCCCTTGCTGCTTGTCCAATGTCCAGACACCTTTCACGGCTATTTGTCCTATGTCCCTGCAATAGCATCGCTATTGCTAGCCATTTCTCCGTGGCATTTGCAGTTTTCTCGAAGTGCATATGAAGCCAATCTGTCTGTGATGTTTATCACGATCGGGGTTTACGCATTCCTCAAAGGCGTGCGGCTCAAAAATCACTGGCTGACACTGTCTGCACTTTCTTTTGCTCTCTCTATGTGGTCATATCACACTCCACGCATATTTGTACCGCTTTTGATGGTTGTCCTCATGGGACTCTACGCCAAGTCACTTCTACAGATGTGGAAAGTGACAGTAATTTCACTAGTCATTGGTGTGCTTGTGGCAGTGCCGATGGTGAAAATACTGCTGTCTCCGGAGGGTGCAGTCAGAGCCAAAGGAGTGAGTGCGCTATCTGACACCTCGATCATCGATCGGTCGATCAAATGGATGGAGCGTGACACATCAGCTGGCACTGGAATTTTTCAGGTATTTCATAATCGCCGCATTGAATTTGCCAAAGTCATCATGACAGGATATTTAGCACATTTTGATCCGGCATTCTTTTTCTTGGAGCGAGCTGAAAGTAAGTACCGTGCACCGGGCATGGGACTTCTCTATGTCTTTGAGATACCATTTCTTCTTGTAGGACTGTATATGCTTATCAAAATGAGGACAAAGGAAAGCATTCTTATCCTCCTCTGGATTGCACTTGCTCCTGTCGCCGCCTCTCCCACGATGCGTCTCCCTCATCCTGTTCGGACGATCGTATTTCTTCCGGCAATCCAAATCCTATCGGGTGTTGGTGCTGTATGCTTATGGATATTTTTTATGACGCACATAGAGGCCATTAAACAACCATGGAATCGTTATATCAAAATGATAAGTGTTTCCTGTTTCTTGTTTCTTGTGCCTTTTGTGTTCGTGGCATATTATCTCCATCAATACCATGTGCATATGCCAGTAGATTATGCTGCGGATTGGCAGTATGGACACAAGGAAGTGGTTGAGGAAGTCAAAAAAATAGAGTCATCCTATGACAACGTCATCGTATCGATATCACTTGATCAGCCGCAGGCCTTTTTCTTGTATTACTTGAAATACGATCCCAAGACGTATCTATCTGAAGGCGGGACAAAGGCTGGGAAATTTGATACGGATACCAATGCGTTTGGGCCATATCATTTCACTACTATCGCAAAAGCCAAATCGTCAATGCCAGGTAAAAATTTGTATGTGACCTCCAGTATAGAGCCACCAGGCGGAGCGAATATTCTTCACACTGTGTATTATCCAACAGGTCTACCCGCATACATTTTAAGTAACTGATATCCATGTTTTCACTTACTGATCTGTCATTTTGGTTATACGGTATTCTGTCGTTTGTGGGAGTTTTTTTGAGTTGGTATATCCCGGGAGCGACGATCCTTGGGTACTTGACGCTTCGACCGTTGGTCCATAGAAGTTTGTCGATCGTCGTCGGTATGGTGATGTTTGCGTGGATCGGGATGATAGTGGGGTATCTCAATCTGCGGGCACTATCATACGTGTATCTTGTTGTCTTCGTGTGTATATTTACTCT
>CAZQGM010000115.1:0-4537 GCA_964592885.1 uncultured Gammaproteobacteria bacterium | reverse complement strand
GTGTATGATCTTTCATACGTACCTACCTTCTAAAAGAAGTTTTCAAATGTATATACATTTGAAAATACTACTTTTTTTCTGTCGTATTTTCTTGATACGACCATTCATCAATCTCTCATCTGATCCTTACGTTTATAAGTGAAGTTTCGTATGTGATACTGATTTTCTTATATTTTTATACTTTTTCCTGTTTCTTGCTTGCCCTGCATTGCGGGGTTTCCTGTTTCCTGTGCCTGATTCTATTTGCTCTTTGTCCAATCTCCAACGAATACTAATACATTTCTATGAATTTCTTTACAGATTCTTCTGTGATCGTCATGGAATCCGCAATCCCCTCAACCTTCATCCGCGCAACTTTTCGGACAATCGTATTCATGGTACGCTCGATTGACCTGATTCCTGCATCGTACCCAAGTGGACGCACAAGCTTTGCCCACACCGAGTCATCGATCAGTACTGCATCTTGTGGTAACCCAGATGCTTCAAGTATTGCCGGCAACACGTATTTTTTTGCGATGACGATCTTTTCCTCATCTGTATACGAGGGCATTTGGATGGGTTCAAGTCGATCCATAACAGCGGTCGCAATCGTCGCAGTATTATTTGATGTGGCGACAAAGAGACAGTCAGATAGATCAAATGGAAAGTCCAAGTAGTGGTCGGTAAACGCTTTGTTCTGCTCAGGATCAAGAAGCTCAACCAAAACACCCATGATATCTCCCCGAGCGTGTTCTGCCACACGATCGATTTCATCAAGGAGGATCACGGGATTTTTACTTCCCGCTTGTCTCAAACCTTTCATAACACGACCTATTTCAGCATCTGATCTCACCCGTGATTGTCCGCGAAGTTCAAGTGCATCGCTCATACCTCCAAATGGGATACGGATAAATTTCCGTCCCATGGCTATCGCGATCGATTTGGCGAGTGTGGTTTTTCCCGTACCGACCAGTCCGACGAGGCATAGGATTGGCGCTCGTCGTGCAACCGTGCCGTGCGAAAGATCCGCGTCTCCAGCGTTTGCTGAAAGTCCAATGGATGTCTGCAATTTTAAGACAGAGAGATATTCTAAGATACGATCTTTTACCATCTCAAGTCCGTAGTGATGATCATTAAGCGCGACTTTCGCTTTCTCAAGATCAATCGTGTCTATAGTTTTTTCATTCCACGGAAGACTGATGGCCCAGTCGATATAGGAAAGCATCTGCTCGACGTAGTTAAACGCTGATATCTCATCAGCTATACGCTCGATCTGCTCGGTCATCGTCAGTAAGCGCGTCTCAAGATCTGGAGGAAGCATGCGCGATTTGATTTTCGCGACAAGACTTGGAATTTGCTCTCGGACAGTAGCCATATATCTATGATAGCGGAGGATGATACGAGTCGCTAGTAGGTCATAGTCAGTAGCCAGAGAGAGATTCCTCTGACTACCAACTACCTATTCGTACCAATGATCTTAAAACCGTCGTCGTGGACCGCCACCAAATCGTCGGGGACCATCCCCGCCTTCATGGCGTGGTGGACGTGGAGGAGCATTTTTCGCATCATCTCCAAATAACATAGAGAGATTCAAGCGTCCTTGGTCATCGATTTCAACAACGCGGACTTTGACAATCTGTCCAAGTTTGACGACATCTTCTGGACTATTCACAAATCCGGTCGACATCTGAGAGACGTGCACAAGTCCTTCTTTACCCGGGAGAATTTCGACGAATGCACCAAATGGCATCATCCGTTTCACTTCACCTTCATATTCCTCACCTGGCTCTACGACTTTTGTCAGTCCCGAGATCCATCCCACTGCTTTCTCGACTGCTTCCAGTTTCGTTGATGAGATGAATACTGATCCATCATCTTTGACGTCGACAACTGCGCCAGTCACAGTTTGAATCTGGCGAATCATCTTGCCTCCAGGACCGATGACTTCACCGATTTTTTCCATCGGAATTTTGATCATCTGTACCTTCGGTGCGTACTGTGACAAAGTCGTTCGAGATGCCGGTATAGTCTTGAATATTTTTTCAAGAATCATCATGCGTGCAGTATGTGCACGCTCAAGAGCTCCTTTAACGATTTCATCTGTAATCGGTGTTTTCACATCGAGTTGGATTGCTGTGATACCGTTTTTTGTTCCGGCTACTTTGAAATCCATGTCTCCTGAGAAATCTTCGACACCGACGATATCGGTGAGGAGCACATATTTGTCAGAATCTTTATCAGTCATAAGACCAACGGAGATACCGGCAACTGGCTCCTTGATCGGGACGCCCGCATCCATAAGTGCAAGTGTCGATCCACAGGTTGACGCCATGGATGTCGAACCATTGCTACTCATGACTTCTGATACGAGTCGGATCGTATATGGGAAGACGTCCTCAGATGGGATGACGGCCAGAAGTGCCCGCTCTGCGAGTGCGCCATGTCCAACTTCTCGGCGTGATGGTGTGCCCATACGTCCCGTCTCACCGACTGAGTATGGAGGCATACTGTAGTGATGGATGTACCGTTTGGACTCTTCGCCGGTCGGCCCCTCAAGAAGTTGCTCCATGTCTGGTGATCCGAGTGTCGCAATTGTGAGCACTTGTGTTTGTCCGCGTTTGAACATCGCACTTCCATGGGTTCTTGGAAGAAGTGACACATCTGCGGTAATTTCCCGAACTTCATCGATTTTTCGTCCATCGACGCGCTTATTGTATTTGAGCACATCTTCGCGAATCTTTTTCTTGGAAATCATGTCAAGCGCTGCAACGATATCGTTGACCGCATACTTTTGTTCGTATTTGGTTGCGATAGTCTGTGCAAGTGCGACGAGTTCTGAATCTCCGCCTTCTTTTTCATTTTTCTTCTGGAAGACATCTTCCATCTCAGATTTGAAGTCTTTCTTCATCAGATCCATGAGTTCCGTATAGTCTTTGCCATCTGTTGCTGGAAGCTTTTCTTTACCAACTTCAGAAACGAACTCCTCGATAAGATCAATGATCTTTGCATACTCTTTTTTTGCTTCGAGTACGGCTCCATATACGATCTCATCGTCTGTTTCGCAAAATCCACCCTCAAGCATGAGGATTTTTTCTTTTGTTCCAGATACGACGAAGTCAAAGTCTGACTGTTCCTGCTCAACTGCCCGTGGATTGATGAGGTAGGATCCTTTTTCTCCGTCATTTCCTTTTGCATATCCGACGCGGACTGCTGCAACTGGCCCTGCCCATGGCACCGACGAGATAGCAATTGCCGCTGATACACCGACCAATCCCAAAATATCTGGGTCATTTTCGCCATCAACTGACAGTGTCGTGATCGTCACTTGGACGTCGTGTTTAAATGTCTTTGGGAATAGTGGTCTGATCGATCGATCGATGACACGACCTGCAAGTACTGCTTCGTCTGTCGGTCTCCCTTCCCGCTTAACCCACCGTGACCCCTTAATGCGTCCTCCGGCATAGAGCCGTTCGACATATTCAACGGAAAGCGGAAAATAATCAAGTGTCGTCTCTTTTGATGATGCTGTTACTGTCGCAAGTACGACGGTCTCACCATACTGGGCGACCACTGCTGCACCTGCTTGTTCTGCATATCGGCCAACTTCAAGAGATAATGTCCGTCCGCCGATTTCTACTGACTTTTTGACGATGTTCATGCGTCGTATTCGGTCTTGGGATATATATGGAGGAAATGCGTGTACGAAGTGGGATCACTAGAATTTTTGATAGTTTGCCTTCAAATGAAGCCCCTAAAACGCGGCAGTCAAAAACTCAAGACATCACACTTCGTGCGAAAGTACGTTTACCTGTATGCATTTCGCATCATACCCAAGCGAATTTTTTAAAATCTATACATTTATACATTAACTATTATACTGTAATTTGGACGTTTACGCACCAACACAAATACTACATGAAAAAAACGTGTATGAGAGAGTAAAACTCCAATCGATAAACGAAGAAAGGTCTATTATTTAGACAATCCAAGCTTGCCTACGACATCCTTATATCGATCCTGCTCTTTGGATGAGAGGTAGTTTAAAAGCCGTCGGCGCTTACTCACGAGTCCAAGAAGTCCCCGGCGTGAATGATTATCTGAGTGATTGATCTTCAAATGGCCAACCAGTTTTTCGATACGTGCGGTCAGAAGCGCGACTTGCACTTCTGGACTCCCAGTATCACCAGCTTTCGTAGCAAATTTTTCGATAATCGTCGCTTTTTCTTCACTTGGAGGAGGTACGACAACGGTCTTTTCGGCTGCTTTTGCGACTTTTTTCGTCGATTTGAGACTTGTTCCGTCTGCTTTTATTGCTTTGGTTGCTGTTTTTTTTGCTGTAGCCATATAAATAGAAAGGAAGCGATGTACGTTCGTCGCTTCAGTTTGGCTATTTTAGCGTATTACCAAGAAAATTACAAGAACCAGTGAAGAGTCTTCTAGGACAAAAACCTCAGTGTTGAGTACCTGTCTCAGAACTTTTGAAGATCTTTGGCTTCAGCCAGTCCTCTGGTGTTTGGTGTGCTGGTTGTGGTGCAGCGCTCGGAGCGGGTACCGAAGC
>CAZQGM010000114.1:0-4541 GCA_964592885.1 uncultured Gammaproteobacteria bacterium | reverse complement strand
TGACCATGCGATTTGATCGAAGTTCATCAGGATTGCCTACCCGTGGACGTAAATGACTATTTGCTGCAACGATTGCCGAAAATCCATCGTCAATAGCAGACATTGGTGCACTGATGGACCAATTGTTCGGATCAGACCGATCTTCCGGCACTGATTTTGTCGGCATATCTGGCATGACTTGAAGCTGTACGTCGCGATTGGCGATGGAGTTATCTTTTTCTTTGACCCGAAATGACCCCTCATGCCTCGTCAACATGGAGATAGATGATGTGACTTCAGATAGCGGCACCCATAGCTTCTTTACATGGTGATTATATATTTCCCGAAGTGCATCATCATGTGCAGGACTTCCATCAACTGGTAGGTCGTGTGCTGCATTTGTGCCTTCATTGTAAAATCCTGCACCTTTTGGTGCGATCGCGACTGCATAGGGTATACGCACGGGATATCGATTTTCTGCATATCCATGCTTACCTCGTTCTTCAAGTTTATGCTCCATATCAAGGATCGCCCACGCAAATGCGGATGGGTCTCTGCCATCGATCACAAATGGATCGAAGTGTTGGAGTCGTAGATGCTCCAAAAACCACGGAATGCCACCTTGTTGGAACATGGTCGCGCGCTGATCAATGCGCCTTCCGTTAGCAATCATGATCGGAGCGATAAGCCCTGAATCCTCAGATCGCCACCAAACTGGCACCCAATCATCACCACGCTGTTCATCAAATGAGCCATCAGATAAAAATGCGACCAATCGCTCACCAACAAGTGGCATGTGGACGTACTGAACGGACGTAAATCCGAGATATCCGCCCTCTGCGATCCCGCCACCGGTATTTTGGTTTACATGACTTCCCCGAGGAGAATCTTGCACACCGCGCTCATTTAGACCATACGAGTAGAAATCGCGAGCGAAACGAGACAGTCCATCATCGGATAAATCATATCGTTCTTTGTGCTCTGGCATGAGGTTATCTAGAAGTAAGTTCACACTGTCGATAGCAGATACGGTGTGCCCTTGGGACATGATCCATCCGCGCGTATGTCCAGAGAGCGCGTTGGCAACCATATATCCGACATATGCCGGAACCATGTTGAGTGATCCACCAACATGGCCTTCAGGAGCGTTTTTAAAATCTTCGACACTCAAATCTCGACCATCGAGATAGATATTTTTTGCGTAACTACTGTGGACTACCAGCCACATAGCAGCCGAAGCGATACGATCACCTGCTACGAGAAGTTCATATGGGTCAGACCCATCACCTTTTATCCCACGTTCGTTTAACTGCTCGATAAGTTTCGTCACCCTATGGATCGTTTCCTCAGTATGACGAATTTCACCATATCCATTGACCCACTGTTCGTAATGTTCTGACATAGGCAGGAAAAAATATGTACCGTTTCGGAATGATGTATTACCAAAAACGCTACACGATATACAATAATCTACCTATTCATAATAGCCTGAGTTTGGACAGGTATGCAAATGGGAAAAGCGCGATGTTACTGAAGGGAAATAGTTTTTTTTGCTATGACCGAAGATTCGTCAACAAGTACCGTCCAAACATCGATTTTTGATTCACTTTCGGATATCTGTTTTTCGATCCCTACTGCGTCGGCATTGCGCGTTTCTGATATGAGCACACCACATGCTGTCAGGTACTCACACACGTGTCGCCGTATAAATGGAGACAATTCGCCTATCCCACCGCCAAATATGATCGCTTCTGGCATCCCGACAGCTGGTACATACGACATGACCGATTTTGCGGCCCGATAACAAAATAGGTCTACGGCGAGTTTGCACCTGTGATCGGTCCCGTAGCGACTAATCAACGTACGCATATCACCATCGGTACCAGAAAGCCCTGCGAGCCCCGACTCCTTGTTTAAGAGTTCCTCCAGCCTGTGTCCATCCATCCGTTCTTCGCGGGCAAGATATGAAACAAGTCCTGCATCGATGTCCCCTGTACGTGTCCGCATCATCAATCCTTCAAGTGGCGTAAATCCCATGGACGTATCGACTGACTTCCCATTTTTTACGGCACATACCGAACATCCGGATCCTAGTTGCAATGTGATAATTGACACCTCTGACGGCTCTTTTCCCACATGGTATGCGTACCGCTCGGTCATATACTGATGCGCCATACCATGAAAGCCGTACCTGCGGATATCGTATTTTTCATTGAGCTTATACGGGAGCGCATAGGTCTTGGCTACTCCCGGAAGTGTCGTATGAAACTCTGTATCAAATACCCCCACATATCTCGTGTGGTCAGGAAAGATACTTGCGGCAGCTCTGATGGTCGCAAGCGCGGGAGGATTATGGAGTGGCGCTGGGTGCCCTAGATGTTCAAGGCTTCGAATGACGATGTCGTTGAGAAATACCGGAGCCGTAAAAAATTCCCCGCCATGCACGATACGAAATCCCACTCGGTCTATACCAGCTGGTGTGGCATCAGGGATACATCCTACGATTTCCCGAAGACTAATCTGAAGCGCTGTCTCATGATCTGGCACCCGAGCCATATATTTTCTCGTCTGACCGGAAAGCACATGTCGAAGCGATACATCTGCATCAGGACCAAACCGATCAACCTTCCCAGTGATCACCTTTGTGATGTCGTGCTCGGTATTTCCCACATAGAGATCGAATTTGAGACTCGAACTCCCGCTATTGATACTCAGTATAAGCATAGGTCGCTTTCGTTAATATATTGATCCCGCAAAGCGAGATGCGACACCGAGTCAAACTCGGCTAGCGCAAATGGCCGTATTCACTAATTACCCTGAAGTAATTAGTGAACGGTCCATTTGGCAGGATTTTTCACATATTCACTATTATTTATTTCAGTATAGGTTGTTAGGGCACGTTTTGAAAACACCTATTACTTAGTGTACGCTATATAGTATGACTGAAAAAATCATTGGATATCTTTGTCTTTGTATCGGTATACTTGCTATCTGTCTAGCAGGCTACAATGGGTATCAGGTCTTTACTGGTCAAATCCAGCCCATCACTGCATACGAAATCGGGAAAACAACGATCGGAAATACACTACCAAAGATCTCACTTCAAGGGTCCGAACAATCATCTATCGCAAGCGCGCTCACACCCATGCTTCAGTCCACACTCAATGCAGCTATCGATAAAAGCATGGAAAAGCCGATCAATATCACCGTCCACATCCTACTTCTCGGGTTTTTTGCCAGCCTCGGACAGAAACTGGCCACTATCGGGACAACACTTGTCCGGCCAATCGTGGTCCAAGGACAATCAACCACAAATGAGGGCCCGCATCCATCTGCGTAACCCTACTTCCATAATGCGATTGAAAGTGTCCCTGCCGTTATGAGGATCGTTCCGACGATGACACCGATCGTGGGCTTCTCATGAAGGAAAATGACCGCCAAGATGATAGTCAATACAAGTGAGAGCTTATCAATTGGCGCGACGCTCGATGCACTCCCAAGTTGCAATGCCCGAAAATATAGAAGCCACGATGCTCCGGTCGCAATGCCCGAAAGGATCAAAAAGAGAAGTGTCCGACCAGAAAGCATTGGAAGACCTCGGATACTTCCATCAGCAATCGAAATTCCCCATGCAAATATAACGATTACGATCGTCCGAACTGCGGTCGCAAGATTGGAATGTACACCGGTAATCCCCACTTTGGCAAGGATGGATACTAGGGCTGCGAAAAATGCTGAACCGAGTGCAAACCAAAACCAGGACATATATCTCTAGTATATACACACCGCCTATATTGGAGTAGTCCTATGTTTCTCGCCTAACGTGTCATGTACAGTTGGCGTTTTTCTTTGTCTAATCGTTCGATTGCATATCGAAGCATCGTTCGAGGCATAGTGGCCCTATGCATATCGAGAAAATCACAAAGGGTCCTTTCCGAACACCGTTTCCCCACTTCCCGAAGCATCCATCCCACAGCTTTATGTATCAAATCATGCTTGTCGTGAAGTAAAAGCGTAGCAATATCCATCGTAGGTTTCGTTTCGCCTTTATATATAAAATGAAACGTAGCGATGATCGCAATTCGCCGTTCCCAGAGTGATTTTGACTGTGCCAATGCAACGAGAATAGACAGATCTTTCCCATACAGATATCCGCCGACGATATGCGGCGCGGTGAGATCCACAAGATCCCAATTATTTATATACTTCGTGTTTGATAGATACAGAGTATAGATCTGCTTTCTTTCCGCTTCACCAGCGTGAGTAAACCGATGCACCATCAGAAGAAGCCCAGTCATTCGCTCTTCATGGAACGGACTATGGAGAAGTCCCACCATCGTGTCGATACTCGTATCGCGATACTGTTTGACTACTATGCGGATATCAGGGACGACGACTCCTAAAAATTTATCCCCTTCACCATATTGCCCAACTCCGGTTTTAAAAAATCGCATCAGAATTTTCGCTTTGTCCGTGGATGCATACAACCGAAGATCGTTTTTGATACCATCGAGATTTGATTTCATACACCAAATTACCAAGATATATCCGAGAGAAGTTTT
>CAZQGM010000113.1:0-4543 GCA_964592885.1 uncultured Gammaproteobacteria bacterium | reverse complement strand
CCGACACAACGAAGCAACGTTAGTCATAAACTGTTATTGGCAACTCGTCATTCTGACCCCACTGCTGCCAAGCAGCGAGGGGACGAATCCCGACCGAGATACAGATACCAACGGGATCCTTCGCCCCGACTATGCGGGACTCAGGATGACAAATGGGTAAGGCATTCGACTAATAATCATCTTGCTCGCGATATATATAAACTGGTAGCATAATGGAAGGAAAATTACATATGGATAACGGATTACATAAACCACAGGTGCTTAAAGGATTCCGAGATTTTCTTCCGGAGGCAGCATGGAAGCGCCAGTGGCTCAAAAATAAAATGATTGGTGTGGTCTCATCATGGGGATACGAACCACTTGAAACCCCAACATTGGAACCACTCGAACTTTTTGCTGGCCAAATCGGCGAAGACGAAAAGCTTTTTTTCTCCTTTGAAGATAACGGTGGTCGGAAAGTCGCACTTCGTTATGACCAAACGGTGCCGACGTGCCGCGTACTTGGAGAATATGCACATACATTAGTGTTTCCATTTCGCAGATATCAAGTACAGTCAGCTTTTCGTGCTGAGAAACCGCAAAAAGGACGATATCGGGAATTCACTCAATTTGATATCGATATTTTTGGTGTTACCGCTGCAACAGCTGATGCTGAAGTAATCGCAGTAACGCTTGATATATACCGTCAGCTTGGATTTAAAACAGCAACTGCGCTCATCAATAGCCGAAGTCTCATGGTGGGTATCCCCTACGAGGCAATCGTTGCGATCGATAAACTCGCGAAAATAGGAAAAGACGGTGTCATTGCCGACATGACCAATAAAGGAATCTCCCAAGTAGATGCAGAGAGGTACTTCGAACAAGTCATGAATCTGAAACCCAATGAAGAAATCCAAACAATTTTTTCGTACCTTGAAAATGCTGGGTTTTCATCTGATTGGTATCGTTTTGAACCAACACTCGCCCGCTCATTTTCGTACTCTGAAGGACCGATTTGGGAAATTGTTATCCCTGAGTACGGAACGGGATCAGTAGGTGGTGGAGAGCGATACGACAGCCTCATTGAAAAAGTGAGTGGCCAGAAAATTAGTGGAACAGGTATCGGCATTGGGTTTGATAGGACACTTGAAGCGGCTGAGGCCTGCGGACTGATGCCTGTCTATACCAGCAGCACCAAAGTACTCATCACATCATTTTCAAATGAGTTATATGCGACGTCAAATACAGTGAGTCAAACAATCCGAGCCACCGGTATATCAGCGGAGCTCTATCCAGATGCAACAGCAAAACTCGATAAACAGCTTAAATATGCGGATCGGAAAAAAATCCCCTTTGTCGTGATTATCGGTCCTGAAGAAGCGGAAAAAGGGGTCGTACAGGTGAAAAACATGACAACTAGAGAATCAACAACGGTGAAAATGGAAGACGTAGCGTCAAGTATAAAATAACTGGACAAATAGCAAATAACAAAGAGCACTTCATCTGCTATTTGTTCTTTGTCCCATGTCCAAGCAACCAACATACAGTGAGCCCTGCCCGGACACGTGGAATTATACTTATGGTCGGCGTCGCCCTCATCTGGGGTGCGGCACTTCCTATCATCAAATACACTCTGCAATATCTCTCCCCACTCGTATTTCTCGCATATCGACTTGGCATTAGTAGTCTCATAGCTATACTCTTTCTTTCTATAAAGCGTCCAAATTTCTCACATGCCACACCGCGGGAATCCATGGGACTCGTCCTCTACAGCACATTTGCCGTCACCATCAGCCTTGGCATGCTATTTATGGGGATGAAAGAAACGAGTGCCACGCTCACGGGTGTGATCCATGCACTTGGACCAGTCATCACAACGATCGGAGGATTTCTCGCCTTCCGGGAAAAGATCACGAAAAGTGAAGGCATCGGCATCACTATCGCGTTTATCGGCACGATTGTGACCGTCGTCACCAATCTTGGTGGGGGCACGGGAGACTCATTTGTTTTGACCGGCATAGAGCTTGTGGCACTTGGTATGCTAGCTGACGGGATATCAACCCTCATCGCCCGCGCCATGATGAAAAAGGGCACGTTATCTGCAGAAGCGATCACACACGTGTCGTTTCTCATCGGATTTTTGACCCTCATCCTATTTGTTTTGTATAGCATGTCTCTTCCAAGCCTCTTAACGGCAATTGCCGAGGCTCCTATCCAGGCACACCTTGGGGTACTCTACATGGCGATTTTTTCAGGAACCATCGCCTACACTATGCGTAATATGGCTTCAGGCCTGATAGAGGCCGGCGAGGTGTCAGTATTTACCTACATATATCCACTTATCAGCACCCCGATTTCGATCCTCTGGCTTGGGGAATCCGTCAACCCATGGTTTATCCCGGGCAGTATACTCATCGCGATAGGTGTCACGATTGCCGAATACCATAAACGAAAACACCAAAAGCTGATATCGGCGGCAATCCGTGGCCGCAAAGCAAGGTAAAATCCGCACCTAGAGACGAGTACTATTTTCATGCTTGAATGGCGTAGTGAAGTTCGATATAATACCTAAATCCTATGAAAGCGAACATTCATCCAACTTGGTACGAAGAAGCAGTCGTTTCGTGTGCATGTGGCAACACGTTTAAAGTCGGAGCTTCAAAACAAACCATTAAACTCGATATTTGCGGCAAGTGTCACCCGTTTTTCACTGGTGAAATGCGGTTCGTCGATACCATGGGACGAGTCGAAAAATTCCAAGCAAAACAAAAAGCAGCTGAAGCAATGGCAGAAATCATGGCAGAAAAGCGCAAGAAAAAAGACGAGCGTGCTTCTCAACTTCGAAACCCCAAGTCTCTTAAAGAGATGTTGATGGGACTAAAGTAACAGTTCTTTTGGCCATAGGACAAATAGCAAAGAACAGTGACATGTGGCGTCGATTATCATATCCACTCTCAAGCTACGCTATTTGTTATTTGACCATATTCCCTATCTAAATGAACCCCAATGTCATCATTCTCGAATTTCGGGCAGGTCCAGGAGGCGAAGAAGCCAAGCTCTGGGCGATGGACCTCATGCGCATGTATACGAGATACGCCAATATCGCAGGATGGAAAGTAGAAGAGCTTTCTGAAAACGCGATCCGCATCAAAGGTGAGGGGGCGTTTACCAGACTCCAATATGAGGCCGGTACACACCGCGTACAGCGAGTCCCCTCTACTGAGCGCCAGGGACGCATCCATACCTCAACGGCAACCGTCGCAGCCCTTCCTGACATCCCAGAAGGAGAAGTGGATATCAGAAACGAAGATCTTGATTGGGAATTTTATCGAGCTGGAGGCAAAGGCGGACAAAACGTCAATAAAGTCTCATCAGCGGTGCGTCTTCGGCATAAGCCATCGGGCCTCGTCGTCCAGTGCCAAGCAGAACGCGACCAGTTTCAAAATCGCCAAGTCGCCCTTTCGATGCTTCGAGCCAAGCTCTGGGAAGCTGAAGAGCTCAAAAGTGCTGCAGCCATGGGGGCCGCACGAAGCATCATCGGCCGGGGTATGCGGGCAGAGAAGATTAGAACCTACAATTTCCCGCAAAATAGAGTGACCGATCATCGGATCAATGTCTCGTGGCATAATCTCGATGCCATCGTCGAGGGAAAACTTCAAAAGATCACCGATGCCATGATCACCTCACAGGCGTAAGGTAGGCCAACCTATCAATCAGATAGCAATTGAAGCACTTCTTGGCTAGGTGGAATAGGAGGAGGTAAAACGAATGGATCTCCATCTGTAGCTGATTTAAATGTTCGATTCCCCGAGATAATTACTCGCTGATGGACTAACGCCGCTTGCATTGCATCATCGCATTTGGATACAACGTCAAGAATAGCAGCCATTGGTTGTCCTGTATTCTGTTCCCTCATGATTGCCATGTTCATCAAATGGGTCATCACGTGTGTCAACGTTCCTGACGCTTCTCTTAATCCGACAAGCATATGAATGCCGCTGATTGTGCCCCATAGGTCAGGGTTCCCTTTGAGTTGTAGGTGAAACCTTTTCAACGCTTCGAAACTATCAATAACTACAATTTTTTGATCAGAACCCTGTGATCCTTCACTCTGGGTAAGAAAGGTATCAATTGTGCTGATAGGGCCTTCTACGATAGCATTAGCAAGAACTAATCGTAATCCAGAAGGAGGCACCTCTTCAAACTTCCCTACTCCGGGCATCTGAGGCCTAGATAGTAACCCAACCAATTGCTCATACTTCAGCAATGGATAGTTTTCACGGATATATGTCTGAAATACTCGCTTTACATCTTGGATAGGCAATCCAAGTGATCCGAGCCATCGGACGTAGTCAACGAGCGGCAACATATAATCGATACGCTGTACTGCGTAGACATTGTCTCCAGCAATTACCAACTCAAATAACGAAGGGTATGGACGCTCACTGCCTAGGCTCTTGGCAGCAGCTGTGTGCGCGATGTGAGCCAAAACATCTTGAGATTGTCCGGGCAATTGAGTATCTGGTAGGATTCTTCTCATCCCAAGATCCAACATCAACCCGTG
>CAZQGM010000112.1:0-4596 GCA_964592885.1 uncultured Gammaproteobacteria bacterium | reverse complement strand
TTTGGTACAATATCCATCACGTTTGTCATTTTTTAAGTGTCGTGTTTCTTGTTTCCTGTGCATTAAAACAATATGACCTATCATATCGTCATCTTTGGCTGTGCCAGTAATACCGCAGATGCAGAGCGTCTAGCATCGTATTACGAATCCCAGGGACTCCAAAAGGCGGAATCAATCGATACCGCGCATGTCATCGTGCTTGTGACGTGTATGGTAAGACAATCTGCTGAGGATCGTGTATATGGACTAGTCCGAAATCTGACGAAAGAAAAGGCAAAAGGACGATCAGTCAAGATAGTCGTCACTGGATGTATGACTGGCATGGCAACACGGGATCCAAGTGGAAACGTGCTTTCACAACTCCGGAAAAAAATGCCAGGGGTTGACGAATTTCTGCCAATTGCCGAAGTAGGATTTGACTATCCACAGCTTCGAAGTGCTGGGACCCATGCTCTCGTACCGATTTCCAATGGATGCAATAATTTCTGCACATTTTGTATCGTGCCATTTACCCGAGGGCGAGAAGTGAGTCGGGTCTATGAATCGATTATTGAAGAATGTACGAAGTTAGCACATACCGGTACGACATCGATCACACTTGTCGGACAGAATGTAAATTCATATGGGTCAGATCTTGTGGCTGATACGAAAAATGAAGGGCAGCCAGTTATGGTAAATGGCAAAGCGGTGATGCCCGTATATGTCAAACACCTTGGTCGACTACGGATTCCGACACTTTTCCCAAGTCTTGTAGCGGATGTAGCTGAAATTCCTGGCATTACGGAAGTTGATTTTATTTCCAGTAACCCATGGGATTTTTCTGATGAACTGATCAACGTGATAGCGACTCACAAAAATGTCAAACGAGTGATCCATCTCCCGATCCAGTCCGGTGATGAACAGATTCTCAAACGGATGAATCGATGGTATACGCCAGACGAATATATTGCGCTTGTCGAAAAAATACGAGCGAGTGTGCCGGATATTCGTTTTTCGACCGATATCATCGTGGGGTTTCCTGGCGAAACAAACGAGCAATTTGATCATACGGTAGAGGTGGCCAAACGCGTCGGTTTTGGAAAAGCATATGTCGCTATGTATTCGATTCGTCCTGGGACAGCCGCAACAAAAACGATGATAGACGATATTCCGTATGAAGAAAAAAAACGTCGATGGGAAATGCTTGATGAACTCATCAATAAATCAAATCTAAAAAAAGGGACATACCCAAAGACTGATAGTGTGCAGAAAACAAAAAAATAAAATACCAGTCTTCGGATACTCATTTGCGATACTTTTTCTATGGCTCTCCAAAAACTCCTTGTCATCACCGGACAAACAGCGACAGGAAAAACAGCCCTGGCTGGAGCTCTTGCAAAACTATATACCGGTGAAATTATCTCCGCAGACTCACGACAGATATATAAACATATGACCATCCTCACTGGGGAGGATTTAGGTCAGGCCGTGGTTGATCATACGAGGCGTGTCGAGGTGGTGATTGATGGTAAGTCATTTACGCTGTCGCCAAAAGTACAGGATGGCATTTCGTACTGGTTGACGGATTTTGTATCGCCCGATATACCATTTACCGTTGCGTCATACTGTATATGTGCTCGAGCAGTTGTATCGTATATAGCCAGTCACAATCATCTACCAATTCTTGTAGGAGGAACGGGGCTCTATATCCGGGCTCTTATAGATCCGTCATACGCATTTACAGCTCCGCCTGATGCTGCGTTTCGTGTGGAAGCTGCTGGATGGTCACGTGAGACTCTTCAACAAAAAGTTCGAGAGATGACACCCTCTATATGGGAAACTCTCAATGAGTCTGATCGCAATAATCCACGCCGACTTGTGCGATGTATAGAACGGTCGATGACAAAAGATGCCGCGCAACCAGTATCAGATGAGATACCACTATATGATGCATACACGATTTTTCTGACGCGGAAAGATGGGCTGTATGACG
This sequence comes from uncultured Gammaproteobacteria bacterium, assembly GCA_964592885.1. Taxonomy (GTDB): domain Bacteria; phylum Patescibacteriota; class Microgenomatia; order UBA10105; family UBA927; genus CAZERT01. Next base: position 2,624 of record CAZQGM010000112.1, on the reverse strand, counting down.
CTATTGATGCACGAGTGGACGATCGGATACGAGTTGGAGCCTTGAAAGAAATTGCATATCTGTATAGTAGGTGGAAAGACGCAAAACTCCCATCGCTTTCCACTACAGGGTATAAGAGATTCCTTGACCCTTCCGCCCAAATACCCGGAACGCCCGAATATGACCGGGCCATAAAACAGTGGAAATTTGATGAGCATGGGTACGCACGGCGCCAAAAAACGTGGCTGAAAAAATATACGGATGGTATGGTATTTGATGTGGGGGATGCTGATGTGACCGAAAAAATAGCGCAACACGTGGCACGATGGTATACTGGAAAAAACGTATGACACAGAAAATCGAAATATCCACTAAAACGATCCTTTTTACGATAGGTCTTATCATCGGGATGTGGTTTTTGTACTCAATTTCGGACATTCTTCTCCTTCTGTTTATTTCATTTATTTTGATGGCTGCACTTCGTCCAGTCGTCGAATATTTAGAAGGACACCATATACCGCGTGCAGTCAGTATTTTTGCTGTCTATATCATCGTCATGTCAGCTATCGCATTTACGATCGTCAGCATCGTGCCGTCGCTTGTGACACAGATGCAACGGCTTATTCACGCATTACCAAAGGTCGCTGAATCAGTCATCCCATCCATCTCGATGAATCCTAGTCAAGTGACCCAGCAACTAACACCCATTGGAGAAAATATCATCAAAGTGATCTTCGGAGTTTTTTCAAATGCATTTACCGTATTGACGGTGTTTGTTTTGACATTTTACATGTTGTTGGAGCGTCAGCGCTTGCCAGAGACAATCGAGCGAAGCATTGGTCCGGCTCGTGCCACGCCGCTTGTAGAACTCTTATCAAAAATTGAGAGTCGTCTCGGTGGATGGGTACAAGGGGAATTTCTCCTGATGTTGTGCATTGGTATCGCGACCTACATCGGATTAACTATTCTCCGAGTCGAGTATGCATTGCCACTTGCGATTATCGCAGGACTTCTTGAGATCATCCCGACGATAGGGCCAATCATCTCGTCGCTTCCAGCAATCCTTATCGCATTGTCCGTATCGCCGCTCCTTGCGTTATCTGTTGCAGCACTCTACTTTGTGATCCAGCAATTGGAAAACCATATCCTTGTCCCACTCGTAATGAATAAAAGCGTCGGACTTCCTCCGCTTATCATCATCTTGGCGCTTATGGTTGGAGGGAAAATAGCAGGCGTGTCCGGAGCAATTTTGTCCGTACCAATCGTCCTTCTCATCGAAGAAATGACTCGATGGTATCTGTCCAAAGAGTCATAAATACTTTTTTTTATTGCGCCCCGGAGTGCCTCATAAGCCGGATTCTGTTTTAGTATACCCATTGATCTAGTGCCCGCAGTCTTTGATCCGTGCCCACCGCCAAGGCGGGGGCTTCCCAAGTGTCAGGTATGACGGATCGGTCGTCGGTTGCAGCAGGTGGGATTGCCTCGTTTCACCCTGTCTACACTTGCCTTTCGGCAGATAAGCAGACAGATCGTCTCTGTGGCTCTCTGGCGAGTCTGTCAATTCAGACTCCGTTCACGGTGTTTTTCAACATCGTGACACCGTCCACCCTGTACCAAATGGTACGGGGTGTCCCCATCTTTCAATGGGTCCCATGACACTGTGCTGTCCGGACTTTCCTCCCAGGGATCGTTTACAAAGTACTTCGCAGTACTTTGTAATTACGACCCTGTGTGTCGCATATCCAATGAAATTGGATCAGATTATGCATCGTATGCGACTCACTCAGGCGGGTATCCGGGCACTCCGGAACGCGATGTGTAGTATATCATGACTTGAAGTTTTAACGATCGCTTTTGAAACATGTGTGTCTTTTTGACGTTTCGATATTGACCCGGCGTCAGGCACCTGCTGTAATACATAGCGTATGTCCCTGTCCAATCACGAACTATTTGACGCGTTGTCATATTCTATAACGGCGCTATTTGACGATTCGGATACCAGTTTTGGTAGCCGACAGATGCTCGATCGGTTTATAGCGCGCCTCAATAGTGATGCATCTCCGATTAGACTTCTTGATCTGTATCTATACGACTCTGATGCAGGACATCTCAAACGTGAAGTGTTTGCCGCAACTGATGCATGTGCATCACACCTTATCCACTCCAAAATTCCGACGCTCGCTATTTGCATACCACTTACAGATACTCGAAATGCGATCGTGCGTGCATTTGTCACAGGACAAACCACACAAACATCGACATGGAACGAGATATTTTCTACGAGCGTACCCCCTGAGGAGGCACAAGCGGTTGCGTCAGAATGTGGTATCACGGCTGTACTATGTGTTCCGATTGGCCCGTCTGGTCGTCCATATGGAGTCTTGACGATACATATTGGTAAAGAGCCTGATGGAGAGAAGATCGATGATGGGTTTTATAAAACGATTGGTGGGCTCGTGAGTATCGCCATCCGTAACGGTAAACTTATCAAAAATATCGAAGATTCAAAGCGTCGACTATCAGAGTCAAATCACAGGATCCAGGAACTTGATCGCTTGAAAGACGAATTTGTGACACTTGCATCTCATGAGCTTCGAACGCCTATGTCTGCTATCCGTGGATCTCTGTCAACTATCCTTGAAGGG
>CAZQGM010000111.1:0-4650 GCA_964592885.1 uncultured Gammaproteobacteria bacterium | reverse complement strand
TGATTTTAAGGTTGGAAGTTTTTATTATCCATTGACGTGGACAAAAGCAAGTGATCCTGTCACATACTACCTCCTTTCATATGGAGTGAAATCTGGTGTGTATATCTATGGTAATCCACATATCGGGGACGGGACTAAAACATCATATGTCGTGGGGAATCTCGCCGCTGGGACGACGTACTACTTCACCATTCGTGCGGGGAATGGATGCATGCCTGGGGCGTTTTCAAATGAACTTTCAGCTGCCATGGTACTTGAAACTCCGACTCCGACAGTATTTATCGATGAAGAATCGGAAGAGGAGTCACCGACAGCCACTCCTATCATGGATACCGAGGAACCCACTGAAGACTCAGTGTCTCCGACTGCAACTCCCTTGCCCACAGTTTCTCCGAATAATTCGATTGTCAAAACACTCGTGCTTGTAGGGATGGGTATCGGATTTATCTGTATCATCCTCGGTGTCGTCATCGCAATTCGTACAAAGAAGACATCTCCTACTGATCTCGGGTAGTTCTAGATAGGTGATATCACACAAGTCGATCTTCTTTTTGTTGGGGAAGCTGTTGGACTGCTAGTTTGATTGTTGGAATGATCGATGGGCAGTAATTTTTTTCTAACATGACATATCCATATAGCGCTGCTATGACAGCAGCTGCCCCGCTGACGCCCATGCTCCACCGAGCTCCAATGTGCTCACCGATCCATCCGATGATAGGTCCACCTATTGGGGTAGATCCAAGGAACCCGACTGCTAAAAGTGCCATGACACGTCCACGCATCTCTGGCTTACTTTCTAATTGTAAAAGAATGGTGGCCATCGATATCACATTGACCGAAAAGACACCAACGATCACCATACCCACGAGTGCGATAGGTAGAACTGGGCTTACTGACGTGGCGAGGATCGCCAGGCCAAATAACAATGTCGTTGTCGTAAACATATTCGTAGAAATGCGTTTCCGATGGGCGGAAAACAATCCTCCAATTGTCGCTCCAAATCCAAACGCTACAGATAACATAGTGTATCCACGGACCCCCTCATGAAACGTATATTCGCCAAAGAGTGCGAGATTGATAGAAAATTCGTATGTTAGTGTTCCGATGATTGCCACGATGATTAGCGTATGTTTGAGTATAGGAGACGCCGCGACGTATCGAAAACCTGCCATAAGCTGTCCTGACGAACGCTTTACTGTCGGAAGTTGGTTGAGTTTTTTGGTATCCATGACAAGAAGCATAAAAATAACTCCTAGATATGAAAGAGCGTTGAGTAAAAAGCACGGCGCTATGCCGATAGTGAGGATGAGGAGTCCGCTGATGGCAGGTCCAACAACGCGTCCAAGGCTTGACTCCATAGTATTGAGCGTCACCGCATTTGTGATTTCTGAGGCCCCCACCATTTCGTAGACAAATGTCTGTCTGATAGGATTGTCTACCGCATTCACGAATCCCAGAAGAAGCGCGAGAATATATAAAATCGGTAGTGTAATGTGGCTGGTGAGGACAAGAACGCCCAAGATAAGGGCAAGGATTGAAGACAAAGTCTGTGTGATAAATAGGAGTTTTCGTTTGGGGTACCGATCTACGATGACACCGGCAAACGGTCCAAAGAGTAGCATTGGAAGATATTGGAGTGCTGTGACGAGTCCGAGTGCAGTTCCGGACCCTGTAAGCTCTAAGACTAACCATGCCTGGCCGATATTTTGCATCCACATGCCAGTGATAGACACAGCTTGACTGATAAAATAGAGTCGGAAGTTTGCATTTCGAAGTGATGAAAAAGTCGATGATCTGATTGTTTGTATCGTGCGATGCATAAAGACAATAGTGATTGTAATATTTAAAATCCCCGTAGATATACCGCAGGGTCATTCTTCAGTGAGGAGAAGACAAATCTCACCAGAGTAGTATAGTCCATTTAGGTCGTAAATACGATATATTTCCACATATGTAAGATTTTTCTATGCGAAGTACGCACTATGCACGCAAGTGAGATCACTATGCAGTACCCTTGAGTGTCTCTATCTCTTTTTTGAGTTCGATCATCTTTAACTCTCGACCAATCATGATGTCATTCATGCTTTTGAGTTCTGTATTTTTTGTCTCTAGAGAATCTTTCACTGCCTGAAGATCTGTGTTACTCCGTTGGAGAGCCGAGAATGATTCATTGAGTGAATGGACCATAGTGCTCATCGACTGGACAAGACTGGCTATCTCTTCATATGGATCGGTTAACGCAATTTTTTCTTCTTCTTTTATCTCTCCCTCCGCTATTCGCTTGGCGTATTGAGTTAGCTTTATAAGGGGAAGTGCAATGCCGGCCGCAAATGATCGTGCATATAAAATCATGCTGGTCATGAGGATGATAAAAAGTATGAGACTTATCGCTGTGCCAATGATAAATGTTTGCTGGATAGATGCTTGGGAGATAGACAGATACTGTAATTCATTTTGCAGGAGTGTTCTTGTATTTTCCGCAACAAACTCATTGAATTTGTTCGCTTTTGTAAAATGATCAGAAAGAGAATCATACTGGTTTTTTTCTAGATCCCGAATTCCCGCATCACATTCGTCTATGACATTCTGGACGGTGCTCTTTATACCGATGAGGGTATTGAGGCTTTGATCGTATTTAATGACTGTCTCTAGATGATCGATAGTTTTGATAAGTGCCTTTTTTTGGGACTCGTACCGTTCTCGGATAGATACCGACGATTGATTTTTAGACAGTTCGTTATACGAAAGGACGAGGGATTGGGATTGTCCGATGATGTTGTATTCATCAACCATCGTTTGAACGAGTGTTTGATTTTTAAACATCGCCACCGAAAAGAACACCAGCATGAGCACTGAGATGCTTCCCGCTAAAATCACCGAAAGAGTAAAGGCTTTTCGGATTTTTGTTTGGAGACTTTCTACATTGGAGCTACTATTTTCCATAGATCTGCTCTCTTGCATGGTAGCCATCTTTGATGATGGTTTTGTCTATGTTTGATTTATCTACTGCTATTGGTTCGATCAAGTATGATGTCGTCGTATATGCACCATTTTCGACCGTGCTATTTGATACTGGATCGACACCTTCAGCCATATGTATGGCAATCTCTGCAGCTTTTTTTGCGATAGCTGAGATAGGTTTGTAGACAGTCAATGTTTGTGTCCCCGCAATGATCCGTTGACACGCTGCAAGCTCCGCGTCTTGGCCAGATACCGGTATTTTTCCGGCTAACCCGACTTCCTTAAGTGCTCGAATGGCTCCGCCTGCTGTACCATCATTGGCAGCAATCACTCCATCAAGCGTTTTTCCTGTTTGAAGGTATTTTTTTATCGTGAGATATGCATTCTCTGGTCGCCAATCCTCCGTGAATTCGTCGACAACAAGCTTTATAGCTCCCGACTGTACGAGTGGATCGATGACACTGTGAGACCCTTTTTTTAGAAGTGTGGAATTATTGTCCGTTGGTGCACCGCCGATATATGCGATATTGCCACTTTTGATTTTGGATAGTACTCCGTTTGCCTCCAGCTCACCAACTTTTTCGTTATCAAATGATACATAAAAATCGACAGGTGATCCTTTGATCAGTCGATCATAGGAAAGTACTTTTGCACCATTTTTATGTGCAAGTTCAACGATAGCAGCTGCTTTTTCACCATCGTACGGCACGACGACAAGCGTTTTGATGCCTTTTGCGATGAGGTTTTCAGCTTGCTGGTACTGGACATCAGCATCCAAATTAGCCGTCTGAACGTCCACAAACCCACCAGCATCGGTGACATTTTTTACAAAAAGATCTCGATCTTTTTGCCACCGTTCTTCACGAAGAGAATCAAAAAGGAGTCCAATGCGAACATTCTTTTTTTGTGTGACGACTGCTGGCTTACTTACAGATGATCTCCAAAAGAAAACTCCAGCAGCGGAAGCGAGAAATACAAGAAACAGTACGACTTTGGCAGGTGTAGACATAGGTAGCAATTTCCTTTGTATATATACTATGGAATCTAAATAAGGAAAGGACAAGGAGCGGATTATTATCGGATATAAGGAGTATCAAAACTCAGTATTATGTCTATTTTTCAAAAGCATGTTTGTCGTATATAATGCCTGCATGGTCGATCTACCGTATTACCATACAGAACTCTACGTCGCTGCCGTCGATGAGAATGACACAGTCATCGGTAAGGTTGAGAGGTGGAAAGCGCATAGTGAGGGGATACTTCATCGTGGATTTACAGCGATCCTTACGGTAGGAGAGATGGTGCTTTTGCAGCACCGGAAACATCTGGCATTTGACGATACATGGGATCTCACATTTTCGTCACATCAACTCTATGATGGTGACACTCTTGCGTCTGATGTTGATGCCATACGTAGTGCACTAGCTCGTGAATGGAACGGTTTACCTCACGAGTGGGAGAGTCTGAATCTCGTGTCTATTGGGTCCGTGCTCTACAAAGAAAAAGATGAGAAAAGCATCTATACAGAACATGAAGTTGATCATATATATCGAATTGAACTTCCCCGTGTCCCAGAAAACAATCCTGATTTTGCATATGGACATGAGGTGCTTCCTATTGATGACCTTAAAAAAGGCAAAATCCCGGAGTCATACCGACTTGCACCGTGGGTCAAAAAACTTCTCTCGG
>CAZQGM010000110.1:0-4666 GCA_964592885.1 uncultured Gammaproteobacteria bacterium | reverse complement strand
CGTGTATCTGGATGGCATCGGAACACACTTTCTCGGCCATCTCCGAGGCAAACATCTTGGCCATCGAGGCCTCCTTGAGGCAGGGTTTTCCGGCATCCTTCAGCTTTGCCGCCCGCCACACCAGAAGACGCGCAGCGTCGATCCGGCTGGCCATGTCGGCGAGGCGGAACGCGACGGCCTGATGCCTGATGATGGCCTTGCCGAAAGTCTCTCGTTCCCTGGCATACTTCACCGCCGCCGCGAAAGCCGCACGCGCCCTGCCGACCGACTGTGCGCCAACGCCGATGCGCCCGGCTTCGAGATTGGAAAGCGCAATCCGGTATCCCTCGCCCTCGGCGCCGAGCAGGGCAGTGGCCGGAACGCGGCAGTCTTCGAAGAGAATCTGAGCGGTGTCGGAAGCGTGCTGCCCCATTTTTTCCTCGATACGGGCGACGATGTAACCTGGCGTATCGGTCGGCACCAGGAAGCAGGAAATCCCCTTCTTGCCGGCGGCCTTGTCGGTCACCGCAAAAACGATGGCCACCTGGGCGTACTTGCCGGTGGTGATGAACTGCTTGACGCCATTGAGCACGAAATGATCGCCGTCACGATCCGCCCGCAGGGTGATCGACGACGCGTCGGAACCCGTGTGCGGTTCGGTCAGACAGAAACAGCCGAGCTTCTCGCCGCGCGCCAGCGGCTTGAGCCAGGTTTCTTTCTTTTCTCCTTCGACAGACCTACGTGTTTCGTGCTGAAGTTGATTTAACAGGAAAAGAAAAATGACTAAAAAAGCGAAATTGACAAACATTCCGTTAGGAGCGGTACCAAATCGCGCTAGTGCCCGGCTTTCGGAACGAAAGATATCGACAGCCCGATTAAACGTAAATAGTCCTTCAGAAAAATTGATATTAGGAAGAGCCGTTGAATACAAAAACACGAGATATGCACTGACGCGATATTTTAAAGAATCAGTGAAAAAATGCCGAATAAGCGCATACCCAGACAGCATAAAAAGAAATTTAAATATCAAGCCAAAAATGTTATATGACGTAAATGATTCCCACCCAAACCATCCACCAATTCGACCAAATAGCAGATTATTGAAGTAGATAAGCGTCGGAGGAAATCGCTCAATTGAAAACCTATTCTCTGTCATCCAATTCCCCTCTTTTCCCTGATTAAACTGATCTAAATAGTAATAGAAGTCTTCAAAATACGCTGGCATCCCGACAAATACATGCCCTGACGGGCGCTGAAAAAATCGTGATGTGAGCTTCGGCGTCGTGAGAAATGTCGTCGTGACGGCGATGATCAAAATGATCAAGATTTCGAGAAGATGAGTTCTAAAGCGAGTCACCATATTTTTTTTTACTCTTCACGTCACACGCACACCACTATATACTACCAAAATACGTATCTCACTGATATGATGCAAACGGTCTGTCGTAAAACTATAGACCTACATTGATATATCGTTCACTATGTGCATCACATTGGAATATATAGTATTTCTCATGGTACATATATGCAGTAATGCAAGATAATATTTATGATCCCAGAAGAATATAAACGAATGGCAGATGTCGAAGATCGTCACTGGTGGTTTTATGAAAAAAGACTACTCCTTGATGCATTTCTTCCTGCACCCGATAAGCCAAAAAAGATACTTGATATTGGAGCTGGTACAGGCGGGACAAGCGCATATCTTGACCGTTGGGGAAAAGTTACTCGCATCGATGCGTCTCCGATTGCCTGTGGATATCTCAAGCATCGTGGACTAGCACATATCCAAACTGATGCCAACACCTATCGTTTCCCAAAAAATACCTACGATATCGTCACGTGCCTAGACGTCCTATATCATCAAAATATTGATGACGAAGCCCTTTTGAAAAAAATCTTCTCTACTCTCAAACCTGGAGGGGTACTTCTGATAACTGACTGTGCACTCCCTATGCTTACATCAGACCATGACAAACGGAACTTAGCTCGTGAACGATTCACAGTACGAAAGCTTCGTCTCCTCATCACTGACGCTGGCTTTTTGATTGATCGGGCATCGTACTCATATTTCTTTGTTTTTCCATTGTTTCTCATATCACGTTTCATTGAAAAATTCATCCATTCATCTGATGTGACGCTTCCTCACCCTTTCGTCAATTCGCTTCTGTCTCATGTAGCGAAATTTGAAGTACAGTTACTACGACGACATTCCCTTCCTATCGGATCATCGCTCGTGATCCGCGCACGTAAATCATCTTCTATACGTCTGTAGAGTGGGCGAACATATGGACATTCCACGCGCTATGCTATGCTGGTAGATGTACCATTGTTACTACAAAGGAGCATCGTATGCATTTATCCCCATTGTACGTCGGTGTCATCACACTACTTGTCGGCACCCTATTTGTCGGACATCAACCCGTACACGCGTTTTGGCCATTTGACAAAACGGAAACAGGCCAGGTTCGAGGAGAGCAAACCCAGTCAACCGGCGGATTATTTCAGTCATTTTTTCGAAAACCACTACCAAAAAGCACACCGAACCCGTCGTTTATGCCACTGCCGAGTGGAGAAAAACCGGAATATATCAATGATAAAATGACCACTGAAATACTGGGGAAACGCCTTGAAGAGGCTGTCAAAAATGGTAAGATGACGACTGCCCAGAAAAATACGGTTCTTTCCCACATTAAGGGAATTGAGATGAAGCGCAAGGAACTACGAGACCAGGAAAAAGCATTTCAAGATTGGCTAAAAACAAATAATGTTATCTTACCATTCCTATTTAGACCAGCCGCACCGGAGTCACTGTTTTCCCAAAATGGTCCAAGTGGAGCCACAGGATATCGTGAAATACAAAAGCCTATGAATCCTCGTGTGAATGATCGAAAGGTTCGTATGGATACGTATGAAGATACACTACAAAGCATCAGTCCAACAGCAAGCATGGACGTAACGCAGTAAAAAAAGAAAAAAATCATGGACATAAAAAAATTCCCCATGCGGTATGAAGTGGGGAGTTTTTTTGGAATGTACATGTATTTGTCTACAGGGATCCTATATGTGTCCTCACCAGTTTGTATACACAAGCTGGAATACCCAATGCTTGTCCTATTTCTACGCCTAGCTCTCTCATATAGGTACCACTACTACATGAAACACGAAGTGTATGCATCGGCAAGACTTGAGAGACATCTTGCGCCACCTTTTTCCATTTTTTGATACTCTCTTTTTGGCGAAACGACCCATCAACAGCCGCAATTCTATGACAAATATCCTCTATCCCGCTCATCGCATTCCATGAGGACGTACTCATCACATCAATACGATATATCTCAATTTCATGACGTGGGATCGTGATCTCTGCTAGTCTCCCTTCTCTCGCCCACCAGAAAAGTGGATGTCCAGATACCACTTTAGAGGAGAAGGCAGGAAAAAATTGTTGTCGTCGACCAATACACGATTTTGTTGCTTGAAGTAGCGTAGACGACGCAAACTCTAGAGGCGTTTTTACGTAGTCTGTCACTAAACCTAATGTATCCCCAGTGTCAGTAGCAACGCCAAGGAGAATTGTAATTTCATATACTTTTGTACACTGCTCATACCGTTCTCTATTTTTACACTCATCGCCGACTAAAATCAGCAGCATGCCTTCTGCCATCGGATCAAGTCGTCCAGCATATGCAAGTTTAACCGATGCAAGCTCTGGGTGAGTAGCGCGATATTTTTCTACACAAGCAAGTGGGGTGACACCTTCGGGTTTATATATAGAAACTGTTTTGGGGAGAGCTGTATCCATGCGTCTGACGTAAAATACTATACAGATTTATGAAACATGAAAATCTATAGAGAGAAGTTCATTTGTATCGGAAAATTTACTGACACCAAATACAAGCTCATGAGGTTTAAGAGTATATAGCTCTTGTATGATACGTAGGAGATCTGGGAGCATTGGTAGTGTATCAATATCACTTTTTTTTACCCATTTGAGTGTTCCCTCGTCATTACTATACACAACGTTTGTGTCTGAATGACTGACCGTGATAAATATCATGATATTTTTGCCATAAAAATTTTCCACATGGAGTATCCCTTTGAGCTTCGTGTCTTTCACGACTAATCCTGTCTCTTCATAGATTTCCCGATTTGCACTCTCTAGGATATCTTCACCTTTTTCTATATGACCACCTATTGGGTCATACATACCTGCCCATTCTTTACGATCTGATGCCTGTATCAAAAGCAATTCATCACCATGATAAATAAATGACATCGTACGAGGAATAGCAGAGTATCGATCAGACATAGGGATAGTATAGATGGGTGTATGTAACTTCACCAGATATAGCATTACGTAGGTATACACGTAATCGGTACTTTTCTCCTGCATAACACAGATAAACCACGAGAAGTGAGAAGAGATTTATTGACAATCAGTGGGTGTTTTTACGACAGAATGGGTATCAAGAATTTGAACTGGTTTCCCCGAATCTACACGAATATGTACACGGGTAAACGACTTACTAGTCAGCGGTTTGTACCCAAATACCGCAAATGGATGTTTTTTTCCACACATATATTGTTTAAGCATCTCCTGGTCAATTGTGATAAATGGAAGCGTTGAAAAATCTTTTGTCCGTAGCTCTATGGCAAGTGGCATCTCTCCTGAAAACGATAGCGCCGC
>CAZQGM010000109.1:0-4676 GCA_964592885.1 uncultured Gammaproteobacteria bacterium | reverse complement strand
GATTGTATACTCCACAATCTTTGAGAAGGTACGTGATAGTGGCGGGTATGGTAACCTCGGATCCAAAAAACGGTGTGGTGACAGGATCGGTTTTTATCCGCATGGATTGGATACGACTTTGAGTCACGACATTATTCATCGTACGAATCCATGAGTCGTAGGATGCGGGCGGTACCGTAGTGTGCCGCACGAGGTCGCCGAAAAACTGATGATTCCATTCATATGTGATTTCCCCGATTCGGGAATCGACCGGTGGGATGATGATCAATGCGGACGCCCGTAGATTTATGATAAAAAGTACAAGTGACGCGAGAATCAAAAAACCCATATGGATCGTCGTCCGAGATACCGCCACGATACTTCCAAGGTAGAGAAATGGGATAAGTAGAAGCATATACCGGGGCCAAAAAGGCACGATCGTGCAGAGTACAAGAATCCCCGCTGTAAGAATGCTGATACTTGCATTGGCACGAACAAATAGCAGTACTGATCTCCATCGGACTGCGAGGATGCCGCCGATGATGATGATGCACACTATCCATACAGTCGTCTTTTCAGGAGCCTCCGACCATCCACCGGTGAATAAATCCCGATATCTGCCGGTAAACAGATATCCATAGACACTGTCGTAGTATCGCGGGAGATGACTTGATGTATAGAAATTGATGATCCACTTTTGGACTTTGAGCCAGTCAAAAAGTGAATGTCCGGAGAAAAAATACACGACGTATGTGCCAAGATATGCGATAGCTGCTGATGATCCATAGATCATTGCATCTTGTATACGATAGCCGTGTGTGAGGATGGCCGCGAGTGTGGAAAGCGCGAGAATCGGTGCAAATGCTGGGAATTTGACTGCGGCAAATAGCCCCAAAGACAGGCCGGTAAGTATGGTCCATCGCATGTCTCTATGGTCCGCGTATCGTTTGGTTAGGTATGTGTGAATAAGGAGAAACAAAAGAAGTGTCGCATCTAGCATGCTCATGTATGCTTGTTTGAGAAGTAATGGGTCAGCGGCAAAAAGTCCTGTACTGATGAGAGAGAAAAGAAGCCGTTTCTCTTTTGGCAGTGCTCCTAGATACATCCATGCCAGAGCAAAAAATACGCCAAGAACAAGGATATATGCTCCGTATGAAGCGGTCCACCATGATCCAGTCAGGAGAATCGAAAGTCCAATGAGATATTTCCCAAACGGGGGCATCTCCGCATTTATGGTAGTCGGATCACGACCATGCATCATCGAATAACCGACAAATGCATATAGTCCGTCGTCGCCGATCGTATGTTTACTTCCGAGAAGCATCCATTGTGACTGGTCATATCGCTCTTTCCAGTATGTGGCATCATAGGGTGATTCAGTCTGAATATGTGAGGTATATCCTACGATAAGAAAAAAAATCAGTATACCTGCTGCGACGACTGTGATGATTTTTTTCATGAGATCTTCTTCCAGGTATGTACCGTCGAAATGACAAGCGCCACAAAAAGTATCACGCCCGCACATAGGGAGATGAGGGCACCAAATCGAACTGAATCAGGCATATAGGTCATACGCACGGTATGTGTTCCCGTTGGCACGACGATACCTCGAAATGCATAGTTGGCACGAAACACCTCGACTTTTTCCGAATCTATCTGAGCTTGCCATCCGGGAGCATAGCTATCTGACAGGTACAGCACCATGGGGCCAGTCGTTTTGGTTGTAAATTCGATATAGGTGGGGGTATACACGCGTAGCTCTGCGGATCCCGATGCATCTTTTTGTACATTGAGCTTTGGTAGTACATTTCTTTCAAATAACACCGTATGTGTTTCGACAAATGTTGGGGAAAATAATTTTTGTAAAAACTCAGCATCGTTCTCGTATGGATCGATATTTGATGTGAGAAAAAATCGTTCCTGTGCTTTAGTATTTTTATATATAGGCCACCCATCGGGAGTCCCGCTAAGCGGGATAAATCGGTCGTCCGGAAATGTCTTTTCTGAAGTTGGCGTGTCGTTGTGGGTATACACGTACGAGGTTCCGGTCAGGTCGAGGATTCGGAGTCGGTATGGATTGTCCATCATGTCTGTCTGTCCGTATCCAGGGAGTATGTTTGAATCAGACCTGCTTGACCGATCATACTCCGTTCGGAACGTACCATCTTTGGATAACTGCAAAAATTCATTGTGCCATTTAAGGTTGAGGGGATCGACACCATCTGATGAATAGATAGCTTCCTGCGTCGTAAAGTTCGCATGCAGTCTTCCTGTCCCGTACCCCCACGACCGGTTGATACCTGTAGCATCTCGGATGAAGTCAAAAAGCGGGTGACTGGGGTACGCGTAGGTTGGCGGCACGAAGGGGTTGAATTTGTTAAATGCTATTGCCAGCTCTAGAGCTACAAAAACAACCAACACCGCACGTACTTTCGGCCATTTTTTTGATGCTAGAATCGTCGCGATCGTACAAACGACAAACGCTGATGCGATGATCATGGCACGTTTGGTTGGGCCACTAGTGAGACTGGTGATTGGAATCCCTGTTTTGGTAAGAAAGAGTGCCACTATCCACAGAAGCCCATATATGCCAAGGATGGTTCCGATTGCTAGTAAAAGTCGTTTTTTTTGGATTGACAAGATACTGTCATACCCGATACCCGCTAGCATGGCGAGACTAAATGACAAGATAAAAAGGTTGCGCGTCGGTGTTCCAGTCGAAAGAAGTGGAATGGGGTAACGGAAAAAAATTTCAGTAAGTGGGCTATTTATAGACAGAAGTATGAGGATGATTGTAGACCCAATGAAAAAATTTCGGTGCCAGCTTTTTTTACTGTAGAAGGCAAAGACTGCAAGGATCGTGCCGGCAGCGCCGATACTCATGGCTTTCCCGACATAGGTGTCCGCGATCATATATGTCTTTGTCGCAGGATTGCCAAAGAAATCTTGGACGATAAACATCGGTGTCTGCCACCACTGGAATAGCATCGTATGAAGGATGTGAGATAGATCATGGCTCACACGAGTCGAAAGGGAAAAAAGCTCGATGGTTGGAAGTATCTGTATAGCACCAAGTCCTATACCAATCAGGAATGGCCACCCCATACGGACGAGTCGCATGAATATCTCTACCGGGCGTCCACCTTCCGAATAGATACGGCATAGAAAATAGATTCCAGTAAATAGCATGGTGTTGATAAAATCTTGTGGATGACCCGCTGTCAAACTACAGTACACACCAAAACTTAATCCAAGGATGTGTAGTGGCTTGAGTCTCGATACGCCAATCATGTCTTCGATCATATAGAGAAAAAATGGTAGCCACACAATCGTATGCCAGATCGTCGTAAACTCCATCCAGACGCTCGCAAACCCCGAAAAATTCCAAGCGACAGCAGATATCATAGACGCAGGTTGAGATTTGCCAATTTTTTGCATGTACAGATAGACAAAAACTGCCCCGAGAATAGGCTGCAATATGAGGATGATTGTCCAGGCAAGCGTTTGGGGTAATACCATATAGAGTATGGTAAGTGGCGACATGACCTGCGACTGGAAATTAGCCAGAAGTGGTGTACCACTGAAATTATATGGATTCCAGAGTGGGAGTCGACCATTTTTTAGTTCGCTGACTACCAATGTTTTCCATGGGTATATTTCTTGGATCACATCAAAATACTGTCCTTTGTTTGGGATTGATCCAGGGACGTATCCAAAATACGATGCGTGCCGCCACGGTGCATCCTCTGCCAAAAGCAGATCACCCGGGAAAGGCATTTTCCCAAAAAATATCGTCTGATAAAAAAACAGCACGATGATGGTAGTCAGGATGATGAGTGGAAAAAACTTTTTCATGACATTATTATGTGTTTGGTCAAATAACAAATAGCGAGATATAGAGTGGACATCATAATGAGTGACTGTTTTTTGCTTTTTGTTATTTGTTATTTGTTATTTGTTATTTGTTATTTGTCCAGTCACATACACGCTATTTGTTCATTGTCCCGTGTCCAATTCTATTGGTTAATCACCTTCAGCCTCGTGTCACCTGGCTCGTATTTTATCCGGTATACCACATCCGATCCGTACGTGCCTACATATTCTATGTCATTTCTCACCGACCATTCTTGTCGGATGGTTTCTGGTGTTTTTCCGTAGAATGCGCCGTTTGCAACGATGAGCTCAATGCCATGTGTTTTTGCGTCTTCTACACCGTTTCCGACAGGGAAATTTTCAAAGCTTTCGGATAATCTGTAGTGTTCCGGTGGAAAAAACCCTGAATACCCGTTAGCCATGGGGCATCGATTGGTACCGGAAAAATACATACGGTAGATATCTGCTGCATAGTTGTCATTTTGGTCGATCATATCGTAGCGTTTATACATCTGAGCCTCCATGGTTGATCCTGCCCAAAACCGTCTCGTAGGTAAAAATATGATGGGCGTACACTCCAGTCGGGATGCCAGATACTGATAGACTGGAGGAGCTTCTGATGGTTTTGGTATGACAATTGACGGCGTACTAACTTGCCACACTTCCACCAAAAAAAGGAGAGTGCATATATATGGCACGAATCGGAGATACCGTCGATTTTTGAGTGCTTCTACCCCAAATCCTGCGAGTATGGAAAGCGAGAGAAACGAAAAAATTGCGATACGCGCGGGAACTCTGATAGTTTTGAAAATTGGTGTATACGT
>CAZQGM010000108.1:0-4733 GCA_964592885.1 uncultured Gammaproteobacteria bacterium | reverse complement strand
TTTCAAGCTCACGCCGAATGACTGTGCCTTTTGGGGTTAATAGTGGTAGTCCTTTTCCGACAAGGTCAGAAAAGACAAAAAGCCCGAGTGCTTTTCCGATCACCCGATGATCACGCTTCCGCGCTTCTTCGAGGGCTGCCAAGTGAGCGACAAGTGCTTCTTTAGATGGGAATGCCGTTCCATAGATACGGACAAGCATTTTGTTTTTTTCATCGCCATGCCAGTAGGCCCCTGCTACCGACAGTATCTTAAATGCTTTGATATCGCCAGTATTTGCTGTGTGTGGGCCACTACAGAGGTCAGTGTCGACGTCTCCCATGGAAAAAAGCGAAACGTCCTCGCCTCGCTTACCAATATCCTCCACCCATTCGAGCTTGTATGGATTATCTTTAAACAATTTCTTTGCATCATTTGCGGATACAAATGTCTGTATCATGGGGAGCTTCATGTCGATAAGCTTTTGCATTTCTGACTCGATTTTAGGAAACTGTTCATCGGATATTTTTTCATCCAAGTTAAAATCAAAATAAAATCCATCCTCTGTAGCCGGTCCCATGGCTTTTTTTAGGGTTGGATATAGGCGTTGCATAGCAGCATGGAGGACATGTTCTGCAGTATGCCGAAGCTTCAGGAGTTCCTGCTCTGGTGCTGACATGTTCGCTACTTTCTCATCGAGTTTTTTTGACATAAGCTCCCCTTTCAATGCGTAAACACCAAAAAACCACGCTTTTTATGTGCGGTCCCCTAAACTAATATAGGAGAGGTTCCAATCGCACACAGACGTGGTACTTTATTTGGGTCTGTTACGCGGTGCCGGCGGATATTCTTTGGGGTTGGTGAGGACCCATGCAAACGAATTCACTTCGTATGATACGGCGCGTGTTACTCTATTGTCAATCATTTGGTGTGTGGTATATATTTTTATTATTGTACCGTTTCTTTATTTTGCTATGCCCAAGCGAGCACTTCTGGCGTTACGAGCAGTCCCACATTGGCTTGTCGTTGGTGGTTGGATAGCAGTTTTCATTGCTGTTCTCTGGATGCTTCTTCCGTCTCAATACCGGATCGGTCTTCGATACACATTTGACGTTGATGAATTATTCCAAATAAATGCTGTGTATCAGATGCGACTGGGAGCTTTTCCGTATCGAGACTTTCTTTTTCCGTATACGCCGATCATGCAATGGATGCTTTTGCCATTTACCCAGACGACTAGCATGATGGAGACGCTTGAAATAGCCAGGGTGATGGCTCTTTTTCTGTACGCTGTCCGCTCCATTCTCACGGGAATTATCAGCATAACGCTTCTTGGCGTGCCATTTGGACTTCTTGCGATAATCGGGCTTCTGATAGATCCGTTTACGGTCTTTTCAGGGCTTCAGTTTCGTCCAGACACCATCGCAGCGCTTCTTGAGGTGTGTGCGATGATAACCTTTCTTTGGTACCGACAAAAAAAGACAGTTCCCCTAGCGCTCGTATTTGGATTTTTCCTGAGTGCAATGGTGCTCTCGTCACTTAAATGCACACCTGCTGCCGTGGGATTACTCATAAGTGCTATTTTTTTGACAAAGAATAGGTCCATTCGCTCGCTTCTCCCTTTAGTAGTCGGTGCCTTGGTGCCTGCATTGCCTTTTGTAGTGGTTATGCTCCATAACGGAGCATTTCTTCAGATGATTCAGGCTGTCATATTTGATGCAAAGGCGATTAATGATTCACTTCTGTATCCACTCCAGATACTCAATTTCTACTGGCCCGTGAATTGGTATCTCTTTGGATACGAGTTTCGTAGTCCCCTATGGTATTTTGCATTTCTTTTACCGCTTTTTGCACTATGCGGACTCACACTCAGTTTTTTCGGTTCGGTCGATAGTAGAGAACGGCATGCCATACTCCCCATAGCGATCACCGCACTACTGCAGACTGGATCGTTACTGGGTATCAGATCCGTCTTTATCCAATATCACTTAGTATCCAATTGGCTCCTTATCATACTGGCAGTGTGGTTTTTGAAATACCTATATCGTCGTATAGTATCCCTCAGCGAATTTTTGGCTATTCCTATCATCATAGTAACGTGCATCGCGATATATGCACTTGTGACTACTCAGGTGACAGTAAATAAAGAGCGCGAGAAGCAGTTGTCGTATGATGCAGAGATAGTCGATTTCAAAAAACACCATTCGTATATTCCAGAACACGCAGCCGTTTATCCGGGGCTCTTTTGGCGTGCAAACGGTGCGTATATTGGCTATGGGTGGAATATCGGCGATTTGCCAAAACGCGTGCTCTTGCAGCACGGAGGATTAGACGTGCTCATGTCGAAGAAAAACATAGATGTACTGTATCTTCCTGGAGAGCAGCGGAATTTACTTCCTCAGGCGGTTAGCAGGTACATCGATCGCACATTTGTTCGTCATAGCGAGGATACTGATTTATGGATTCGTCGAAATGACGAGGAATAGTGGATGATCTTTTTTACGATCACCTTTTTTTAAACACGTATACATGATGTGTTTCATCTCTACTCACGGTATCCCAATGTGGAAATATGAAGCTATTTGATACGACGAGGCAGCCTGATTTCGCTTCTTTTTGAATTTTGTCCGCTAATCTATCCATTTTCCACGGCAGAAGGTAGATAAAAATTACATCTGCTTTTTTTAAATTTTCTCCCCAAAAATCACCACATCGCACAGAGACTCGGGACTGTAATCCTAATAGGCGTGCTCGTATCTTTGTGTAGAGCACGAGATATGGATTAATCTCCACTCCATGGGCGGTGGCGCCAAGTTTTGCCGCGCGAAACAGTAGCCGCCCATCCCCGCTCCCGAGATCAATGACATGAGTTCCACTCTTGATCTTTGCAAGTGCGATCATGCTTTTGGCAGTCGCGGAGGTCGATGGGACAAATGGCGCCCCGGTCATAAATGCGATACAGAGATATACAAAGAATATCGCAAAAAGAATCTGAAATAAAAGAAGAGCGATGATCATACATCTACGGGGAATCCACGGTATGTTCTACAAATACGATCCTACGTAAGTGCTCACGCCTGGACTCGAACCAGGGACCTTTCGAATGTGAATCGAACGCTCTAACCAGCTGAGCTACGCAAGCAATAGTTAGGATTATACCGGAGGCATACTACTTGGGGCAAGTAAAGAAGATTGCTTGCTTCTGTTGCTACACTGATCTTGCAAATGTCAGATGTGACACAGAGGTTTGTATTCACTAATCGCTTGGGAAGCTACGTGCCACCGATTCTTAGCCCGTCTGAGTGGCGAGGGTTCGTTCGTTTGAAAGGCCAAACGATGTCCCGTGTTTCTTGTATTTGTTCCAGTACCCGTTTTTCTTTTTTCTGGATTGATGGGTTGAAAGCCACGTCCGGCTATCTTCGACTTGAAGTCGAAGCATTTTGATAAACACGCGTAGTTGTTCGTAAAAGTTCAGATGATATACACCTACTTCGACTGGGTCCTGTGATACTGCCGCGCCAATCTCTTGATGAAGCTGCTTAAGAGAGCCAATCAATGCTTTTAGCTCCTGTCGTACGGCTTCAACTTGCTGTTTGACCACCATTTGGTCTTGGGACATCAACTTGGCAATATTTGATTCCTGCTGATGTGGTGAGAGGGATGCATTTTCAGCATGACGAGGCATGGGGACTGATTCGTTTGGCCGCATCTCTTGCGGTTGTGATGGAAAATTGCCAAAAAGGGATGCAAATGCATCTGATGCTACTTTGCCAGCGACATCGTTGACGACTGTCTTCCCGACGCCTCCTGAGATGTCATGCAAGGTTTCAAGCACGTTGGCCGTTGACCGCTGAGTCGGGCGCTTTTGCTTTTGCTGAGAAAAAGACGGCAACATAGGACGTTATTATACTATAGGACTATATCGCTGTCAAGCGAGGCAGTGCACCACTGTGATACTACAATGAGGCTAAAAAGGCAATGGTTTTTTGGCGTCGTATGACAGATGCCAAATAGTACTTTTGTTTTTCCATGCTCTCCCGTTCTTCTGGTGTTTTGGCATTTTTGAGCACTGCATCGATGTCAGACTGCTCTACCGTGACTTTCTCAGTCTCTGCGATTGCTTCAAGGGCAAATTCAAGCGTGATATTGAGCTTGGCTTGTGCTTCATACTCTGCTTTTAGACTCTCGATTGTTCGATTAGTAGAGGCTAAATACTGATCGACGGTGACGCCGATTTTTTTGGTCTGATCGATAAGTTCAGATAACATCCGGGTTACTTCTTGTTCAGTTAGTAAACTTGGAATGACGACCGTCACCGCACCAGCGACGGAAGTAAGGATCTCATCGAGCGTCGGTTTTGATGCCTCTTTGGACTTGTCATCTTTTTCGTCGGCTCCAGGCACCCAAATTTTCTTTTGCTTGCCTGCTTTCATCTCGGCGACTGCCTTTTTATATTCTCCAAGTTTGACCTCTGGGCGTTCCGCTGTCGTGGCTTTCACCGTCCATTCTTCATTCTCTTTTGCACTTACAAGCTCGATTTTTGGAAGGATGATTGGTTTGATACCCGCAGATTTGACCGCTTCATCGTATTTGGCGGGGATGATCGTTTTGAGCACTTCTTCGTAGACTTTGGATTTATCGAGTCGCTCCTCGACGATTTTGCGAGGCGCTTTTCCTTTGCGGAATCCGTCGATTTCAGCATTTTTTACCATATCGACCACTACTTCTTCATGGGCTTTTGCGACATCTGCCCATGG
>CAZQGM010000107.1:0-4738 GCA_964592885.1 uncultured Gammaproteobacteria bacterium | reverse complement strand
TCGGAATCTCATAGGGTGTTTCCATATCGATATTATTGATGATATTTTCTGGCTCGACGTTGCAAAACAGTGCAAATCTCGACCGCCTTCGCTCGTCCATTGGTTTCTCAGCCCGAGTCACGATAAAGTCTGGCTGGATACCCATAGAATTGAGTGTCCGAACTGATAGCTGTGTCGGCTTTGTCTTTGGTTCACCCAAAAATCGGGGAGTCGGGAGATACGACACATGCACATGGACGACTTTGTTCTTTTTGTCATGTGACAGAATTCTCGAGGCTTCGTAATAGAGCATGTTCTGGTACTCACCAGCAGTACCACCGAGCTCTATGACGACGATATCGGATTTTTCTTTGTCCCCTGCTTCTTTGATGCGTCCAATAATTTCGTCTGTCACGTGTGGAATGGCTTCGACATCTTCGCCTTTGTACTCAAAATTGCGTTCCCGATCAATCACTGTTTTATAGATCTGGCCCATGGTGACAAAGTTATGTCGCTGCATGTCTTTTCCGAGAAATTTCTCATACGTACCCATGTCCATGTCTGTCTCTGTACCATCAGTGAGAAGATATGGATCCCCATGCTCGATGGGGTTGATAAGCCCTGAATCAATATTGAGGTAATTTTCGCATTTGACGGTGGTAACGACGTATCCCCGATTTTGGAGAAGAAGAGCAATGGCGGCAGTAGTATTTCCTTTACCAAGGCCTGATATAACGCCACCCGACACGAAGATAAATTTAGTTGGCATAGTTTATGTTATCAAAAAATGTATAAAAGCGTCAATGGAACAAACTGCGTCAAACCCACAAAAAACATCCCGTCGTATGTGACAGATGAGACCCCCCCTTAGTTACTTTTTGATAATACGTCTGACTTTCGAGCCAATAGTGTCAAGTACAGTAAATAAATCACCTTTTGAAACCATGCCGACGACGACGTTACTACTATTTAGCACCGGCATTTGGTTGATCCGGCGTGCGATCATCCGCCCAAGAGCATGCATTACTTTGGTATCTTCCCGACAGAAGATGACACGTTTTTGCATCACATCTGATACTTTTTTGGTCCACACGCGCTTCATGCCGTCGATCATACTTTCAGGATTCTCTTCCACCTGTAAGTCCGCGAGGAATTCTGAGAAATCGGGGTATAGTGCTTTGAGTAAATCATCTTTGACGAGGATGCCGAGAAGTTCTTTTTTCTTATTTACGACAGGGACAGCATTGACGTGCTTTTTGACGATAAGCTGCCAGGCATCTCTGAAGGTACTACCTTGCCCGACGGTAGCGACATTGGTGGACATGATGTCTCTGACGTATATAGTCATGGCTCGTATCCTCCCTTAAAGAAACGCTGTAGCATGTACGTGGCACATCGAAGTTATGACACATTTGGCATATCTCGGTGCTTGGTTCGCTTCAGCACTTTCAATTCTAACACGCTTCGCCGCAAAATTGCTTGTGCATCAGCACGCTCCACACCTTTGCCTTTATTTTTGAGCACCTCACGAGCGGAATCAGTAGCTTTTTTGATTTCTGCTTCGTTTATCTCATTGGCATGGACTGCTCGAGAAACCAAGATAGTGACCCCTCGCTCTGTCACTTCCATAAATCCTCCACCGATGGCAAGGTAGGACTGTTTATTTCCAATCTCGATTTTGATCTCGCCTTCAGCAAGTGTCGTAAAAAGTGGGATATGGTGAGGCAGTATACCGATCGTGCCATTTTTTGTGGGCACATACACCGCATCAACCGTATCGCTATACGCTTGTCGTGTCGGAGAAATGATGTCGAGTTTAAATTGGTCCATAGGTCATGTCAAAATATCAACAATATTATTTCGATCCTTAAATAAGTTCAGGGTCACACTATTTTTTGTCATTGCGAACCCGAGCTTGTCGAGGGTGTGGCAATCTCTATTATAGAGATCCTCACGTCGTCCCGCTTAGCGGGACTCCTCAGGACGACAGTGCTTTACGTAATCGGCACTATCATTTCACTTCGTCTATGCTACCAACCATGTAAAACGCCTGTTCACTTTTGTCATCGTGTTTACCATCAAGGATTTCTTTAAATCCTTTGATCGTATCTTCGAGTTTGACGTATTTTCCAGCTTTGCTCGTAAATGCCTCAGCAACGAACATTGGCTGTGTGAGGAAACGCTGGATTTTCCGTGCGCGAGAGACAACTCTCTTGTCTTCTTCAGACAATTCTTCCATACCCAAGATGGCGATGATATCCTGCAAATCCTTATAGCGCTGCAGGACGCGCTGGACACCCCGTGCGACATCATAATGTGCCTGACCGACGACGCCTGGCTCGAGAATTCGAGAATTAGACGAGAGCGGATCAACCGCCGGATAGAGGGCTTGCTCAGCAATCGATCGTTCGAGTGAGATGGTCGAATCTAAGTGAGCGAACGTCGCGACTGGTGCTGGATCGGTATAATCGTCAGCAGGGACATACACCGCCTGCACTGATGTGATGGATCCTTTTGTGGTAGACGTGATTCGCTCTTGAAGTGCACCCATTTCGGACGCTAAGGTCGGTTGGTAACCGACAGCTGATGGGATACGTCCAAGTAGTGCTGATACTTCACTTCCTGCCTGTGCAAACCGGAAAATATTATCGATAAAAAGAAGCACGTCTTGATTCTTTTCATCGCGGAAGTACTCAGCCATCGTAAGACCGGTCAAGGCTACCCGAAGGCGGCTTCCCGGTGGTTCATTCATCTGTCCGAATACCATGGCGGTTTTATCGATAACGCCTGAATCCTTCATTTCGCGATATAAGTCATTTCCTTCGCGCGAGCGCTCGCCGACCCCAGCAAACACAGATACACCGCCATGAACTTCCGCGATGTTATGGATGAGCTCCTGGATAAGGACGGTCTTGCCGACGCCTGCACCACCAAAAATGGCGATTTTCCCGCCTTTAACAAACGGCGCGATAAGGTCGATAACTTTGATACCAGTCTCAAGGATTTCTTGTTTGGTACTCTGATCAACGAGTGTCGGTGCAGGACGATGGATCGGATATGTCTTATCTGCTTTTACAGGGCCTTTATCATCGATTGGTTCACCTATAACATTAAACAGACGTCCGAGTGTGGACGCACCAACGGGAACACTGATTGGCGCACCGGTAGCGACTGCTTCATCTCCGCGCTTGATACCATCGGTTGGACCAAGAGCAACTGTACGCACGCGGTTATCGCCAAGATGTGTCGCAACCTCCAAAACGAGATTTCCATTTGCTACGATACCACTTTTTACATGTAGTGCTTCATAGATTGCCGGAAGGTAGTCGCCATCAAATTGCACATCCAAGACAGCACCTAGGACCTGAATAACTGTCCCCGTTGCTACTACTGTTTCTTTTTTTTGCATATGATTCTCCTTTTTTATCACCCCTAATACCTCCACAGTACGACTATTCAAATGCCAACCGAGCAGTGACCATGTCCGATATTTCGTACGTGATCTTCTCTTGACGTGCTTTGTTGTAAATGAGTGTCAACTCTTCATTAAGCGACAACGCATTATCTGTAGCATTTCGCATCGCGACCATCTGTGCTGAATATTCGCTTGCTGATGCCTGTAAAATCGCGTCGCGTATTTGGTTTTCAAGATATTGTGGAAGAAGTTCATCAAACACTTCAGGAATAGAAGGTTCGATGACAAATTCGGTTTTCACTGCATCATACTCTTGCCCAAGCCCCTCAATAGAGAGTGGCAACAGTTGCTTTTTTTTCGGGGCTTGCTTGAGGGCACTAAAAAATTCGTTATAGACGATGTCGACACCATCTACATGCCCTGCTAAAAATTCACTTGTGACCATCTCTGTGAGCGCTGGTACTGTAGAGACAAATGGTATAGTGGTCGAAAAATCAGCTTTCACATTTCCACCAATACGAGTGATGAAATCTGCACCTTTACGTCCAAGTGTCACATATTCTGATGTTTTGATATCTGGATATTCTCCGAGAAAGAATCGAAAAAGATTTGTGTTGAGTGCGCCACAGAGGCCTTTATTGGTGCTGATGACGATAGATAGACGCTTCCCCACGACCTTTTCGGGGCGATGCAGAAGTGGATGACTGCTCATGTCGCTTTTTTCGGCAAGCTCCATGACCATATCGTAGATTTTTTTCGCGTACTGTTTCCCTGCTATAGCTGCTATTTGCGCTTTTTTCATCTTGGAAGCAGCAACCAACTCCATCGCTTTTGTGATTTGGGCGATGTTCTTGACTGATTTAATCCGGCCGCGGAGTAATCGAATGCTTGCCATACGTCGTTATAGTCCTATTTACGTATCGTTTGGGTTTATGAATGATTAAACGTTTTTTTAAACGTCGTCACAGCTTCTTCAAGTCCCTTTTCGATCTCTGGTGTCAGCTGTCGATCTTTGACGATAAGCGCCAATATCTTCTTGTGCGCTGATTCTAGATGTTCCATGAATTCTGTCTCAAATGCCACAATTTTCGCAACCGGGACATCATCTAGATATCCTTTGGCTCCCACCCACATGATACTGATTTGCTTTTCGACGGGCATCGGTACATATCGGCCTTGCTTAAATAGCTCCATCATGCGTGCGCCACGGTCAATCTGCTTTTTCGTGGTCGCATCAAGATCTGATGAAAACTGTGCAAATGCTGCAAGGGCTCGATATTGTGCGAGGTCCATGCGGAGATTGCCGCCGACTTTTTTCATGGCTTTGTTTTGAGCTGCTCCTCC
>CAZQGM010000106.1:0-4750 GCA_964592885.1 uncultured Gammaproteobacteria bacterium | reverse complement strand
ATACTGCGTCTTTTGTCCGGTTGGTATTGTTTACTATATATAGATGATCATCTTTCTCTCGTGGCAAAAAACGATGCGGGCATAGTATACTTTCTTCCGTGTCTACAAAAAATCGCCTACTCCTTATCTGTATTTCCCTTCTTGTCTTGGTCACGTGGACTTGGGGCCCTTCGCTTTTTACGGGCATAGGGGTAGGAAAACAAATGGGGATAGTAACGCCATCTCCAACACCGATACCTCGCTATGACATGACGATACCATACCTACGGTCACAAACGTATAGAAGTACGCTTGGACCGTTAGAGACAGTAGGTGACTATGGAGCATATACGTCGTTCGTGACGAACTATACATCTGATGGATTGAAGATACATGGACTTCTGACGAAGCCAAGCGGCACCGCTCCAGCAGGTGGGTGGCCTGGCATCGTTTTTGTCCATGGATATATCCCGCCCAAGCAGTACCAGACGCTCGGACAGCCATACTCGGCATATGTGGATTATTTAGCACAGCGTGGATATGTGGTATTCAAAATAGATCTTCGGGGACATGGAGACTCAGAAGGAGAAGCGCAGGGTGGGTACTACACATCTAACTACGTCGTGGATACGCTCAATGCATATGCAGCACTTGAAACGTCAGGTTTTGTCGACCCCAAGAAAATTGGGATGTGGGGGCATAGCATGGCAGGAAATACCTTGCTTAGAGCGTTTGCCGTCAAACCCAGCATTAAAGCCGTTAGTATATGGGCGGGGGCTGGGTTTACGTATACAGATCTTGCTACCTACGGCATTCGCGATGCAAGCTATCAACCAGTCCGGCCGACAAATACAGAAACGGTAGGGGCACCACGTCCTCGCGTGACTAACCAGGTTCGTGCGCTCTACGGTGATCCCCGTGATGGTAATCCATTTTGGAAACTTGTCGCCGCAAGTAATTATTTGTCAGATCTGAAAGGCGCTATCCAACTCAATCATGCAGTCGATGATGATGTCGTGAGCATTGAATACAGCCGCAATCTCAATACACTTTTGGATGCCACTGCGGTCATACATGAATTCAATGAATTTCCAAGTGGAGGACACAACATCTCTGGGCAAAACTTCAATAGTGCGATGGATAAGACCATCACATTCTTCGATACATATCTCAAAAAGTAACACGACAGCTTCGTGTCTTTTTCCATAGTTTTCTCTCTATATGCGGAGGTAGTAGGATATAGGTATGTTTCAAAAATACAAATTATTTCTATTTTCCGAAGACCCAGATACACTCATGACGTTTTATCGGGACGTACTTGAGATGAGAGTTTTAAAAAAACTTGAGTACCCAGCTGATTATGGATATATGCTCGAAGTGGCTCCGGGCTATGAACTTTGGATAGCCAAGCACTCCAAGGTGAACGGGATGAGCCGGGAACCCGTACGAACCATGCTAAATATTTATTGTGACGAGATAGAAAAATATTTCCTCAAACTTCAGGCCTCTGGAGCACACATCATCCAAACTCCGGTATCGATGGGGACGTTTATCCCGGGTGAAGAGCGTGTCGTTTGTACATTCCATGACCCAGAGGGAAATTGTGTCCAGTTTATGGGAAAACTAAAATAACCTGTTGTCTCGTAAATACGATAGAACGGCCGCGTATTTGAGGTGCACGATCTTCTGGAGATCGGTGATCATACATACCACGAGGACAGGCTAAAAAATCACATACAGTGTTACAGACTATCCTCTTGGAGTATACTTTTTTTATATGAACCAAATACCGACTTCTGAAATATCAATTAACGACACACTACCCACAGAGCACACTATTCCATCCCAAAATAAAACACCTCACGTCGTCATGATATTTGTCATTGCGGTGGTCTTCGTATTTCTTGGGTATTTCGTTTTTCGTCAGTTTACCCACTCGCCAAAACTTGGCGCCGTCGTATCGTATGTCGAGGGAGATGTAGAATATCAAAAAAATGATAGCGGTTGGAAAACGGCGCTACCTGAACAGGCACTATCTGAAGGTATGATGGTGAGAGTTCTATCATCTGGAAAAGCCATAGTAAATTTTGATGATGGAAGCGCTATCCGGCTCAATGCAAATGCCAGGATTCGTATCGATGATTTGTCTCCAGATCACATCGTCGTGATAAATGACAAAGGTGAGGTATACACGCGAGTGAGTAAGTCAAAACGAACGTTTCTAGTAAAAGCCCAGAGCACGACGTATCAAGCGATGGGAACAGCATTTAAAACAGTAAACGATGAGAATAAACAGGGCGTCGAAGTATACGAAAGCCAGGTAAAAATACTTGGTGAAGATGGTAGCGATGAGTTATTGGTAGATGAGGGAAGCCGATACTACCTTGTCGATAGTGATAGTCCTGATAGGGTCAATTCAGTGATAGCGATGAATATCGAGGATATAAAAAAAGATGAGTTTATTCTCTGGAATACAGCACAAGACGAGAAACAGTCTGAATTTAAAAGTAGCCTAGGCGTTCTCATGGGTATCAGTGCTAGCGCGTCAGCAATAGCAAACGACATACATATTTCGCCAACATCAAGTGTAACGCCGTCTTTGGTTCCGACGAAAAAACTAGCGGAGCCATCAATACCTAAAAAGACGAAAGAGTCTTCCGCTCATGGAACTATATCTCTGAGTGCGACTACGAGTGAAAAAGGAATTCATCTTAAATGGGTCGTGACGGATATGGATTCCAATCTTGGTTTTAAAGTCATAAAAAATACCGAAGCAAACCCGGTATATCCAGGCAATGACTATAAGTATCTATCTGAACCAACAGCCCGCGAGACAGTATGGGAGATTCGCGATGGAAAAGAATATCATTTCAGGGTCTGTAAGTATCTTGGTGATGCGTGTGGAGCATATAGTAATGACATCACGGCAAAAGCTCCATCAGGCGATTCGGGTAATCAGTCGGCAACTATCCGATCAATCTCACTAAAAAGTGACGGAGGATCCAAAATTTCGTGGACTGTGGACGGAAATTCACCGTCCGGTTTTAAAGTAGTATGGTCAAAAAACTCATCCCCGGTATACCCGAATCGTGATGGCGATCAGTATCACTATTATAGTGAACCGGGCAAAAGAGATGACACACTACAAGATTTTTCCGGATCGGGGATGTATTACGTTCGTGTTTGTGAGTACTTAGGAGGTGCCTGTGGTGTCTATAGCAATCAAATAGAAATCAATTTATGACGAAGTAAAGAAATATAGTATTATATTCATATGAAAAACGAAGAAAAGTGTGGCGAGAATTGTTGTAAAGATGTGTGCACGAAAGGGAAAAACTGCCATAGCGGCCATGGAGGATCCGGAAACGCCATCTACGGACTCGGGGTGATCGGTGCGCTCGTGTATTTCCTCCAGGGTGCAAACTCATTTAGTCTGGTGATGACGGGGATCGGAAAAGCGATATTTTGGCCAGCGTTATTGATCTTTCGGGTACTCACCGATTTGAAAATGTAACCGAAAATACATACGTGCCCAAAATACCCTCCGTACATACGGATATCTTGGTCGATGCAGTACATGCCTCAAGCAAGAGAGATAGGATGCCTATATGTCAAAAATACTCCTTATTGAAGATGATCCAACGATGCAGCAGCTATATAAACGTGCGTTTGTATTAGCAGGGGATGAAATAACGATTGCTAATGACGGCATTGAAGGGTTAGAAAAAGTGAAACTCAGCACCCCTGACTTGATATTCCTCGACATTATGATGCCAAAGATGAACGGAACTGAGCTTCTAAGTATTTTAAAAAACGAAGAATCTACAAAGCATATACCTGTGGTTATGTTGACGAATGTAGCAAGCGGCACATTGAAGACTGCCGAAGAAGCGGTAAATAATGGCGCAATTAGTTACATCATTAAAAGTGATCATGATCCAAAGGAGTTAGTTGAATTAGCAAGAAAAGTTTTACGTAGTTTAGGATGACTACGTATGTGAATGCTGCTCGACGCTCTCGTAGGTATTGTGAGTAGGCCATAGGTACTTTTTTACTGGAATTCCTTTATGTACAAACTT
The DNA here is from genome assembly GCA_964592885.1 of uncultured Gammaproteobacteria bacterium. Lineage (GTDB taxonomy): Bacteria > Patescibacteriota > Microgenomatia > UBA10105 > UBA927 > CAZERT01. Next base: position 692 of record CAZQGM010000106.1, on the reverse strand, counting down.
CATTTTTATAGATAAAAAGGCAGGAACAGATGCTTCCTTTTGACTTCATATAAACCAACGCTTTGACATATACATTGAAATAATCATGACAATGGACTAATACTGATAGGGGGGGACAATCATGAAAACATGTGAAAGTTGCGGGTTGCCGCTTGAGGAAAAGACAACCTCAAAGCGTGACTCTGAGTACTGTATCTACTGCCAAAATCAGGATACAGGGACACTGAGGACATTTTCGGAGGTTCGGGAGGGATGTATCCTTGCGGCCATGCGGCTCATGGGAAAAACGCGTGATGAAGCGGAAAGTATGGCCGACGAGACTTTGCCGACGTTGCCTAGATGGATAAGCGAACAGTGGAAAGTATAAAGGGATGTAGTATGTTCCGTATCATCTCTTGACACGCTTATCCTTTTTATTGCTATAGTTACATGCGTGGAACATCTTAGAAAATTATCCGATTTTGGGAAAAAACTCCGATCATATCTGTTTTATAGAGAAGATATAGATCCCATCCTTGCTCTTCGTGGTTTTGCATCGCTCATGGTTGTATGGTTTCATCTTCTTCCGCCATACGTATGGCTTAGCATATATGGCATTGATATAAGTTTTCTTTTTTTCCCAAGTGGATCGATTGCAGTATATATTTTCTACATAATTTCAGGATATAGCGTAGGATATGGATTTTTTTCAA
>CAZQGM010000105.1:0-4780 GCA_964592885.1 uncultured Gammaproteobacteria bacterium | reverse complement strand
TCTTGCGACAAAATAATTTCCGTTCGACTTGCATGCTTAAGGCACGCCGCCAGCGTTCATCCTGAGCTAGGATCAAACTCTCAAAAATATTGTTCCTATCACCATTCGATTGTCAAAAAATTTAGATTTACCAAAAAAAGTATGTATGGAAGATGTTAAGGAGCGACTAAATATATGATAAAGACAAAAAACCCGGACGAGCCGGGGGCTTGTCGTAGAACTATGTCTACTAAACCTATTTCTTTATCACAGAATCATATTATATGTGGAGGTGGTACACGCCGTCAATACCTAAGAATCCGCACGAGTTGAAGCCCCTATATCAGTAATCCCCATATAGAACATACTAGCGCCAAGCGCGATGAGACTCCCCCCAATGACATCCGTGAGCCAATGATGCCCAAGATATATAAGAGAAAGAAATACGAGCGAGACATAGAGAAAGCCAAATATGCTCACACCTATTCGTACGCGCACGTTTCGTATCCATGGCCAGAGCGTGAGAATCGTCGCTATCGTCAAAAAAAGTGCGCGTGCTGCATGACCGGACGGATATGAAAATGCCTCATTTATATAGTATTTAGGAAATATCGTCGTAGGATTGCGGATCATAAAAAAGGGTGGCGATGGATGATGCACGACTGTTTTCCCGTAGATCTCCACCATCACGAGGAAGAAAAATCCCAGAAGCAGTACGATGCCATGTAGTCGCAATTTTCTTCTTTTCCAGTCGTATGATAGCGCTACAGATAGGAGAAGTACCCATATCACCGACACCTGGGGACTGGCAAAAAACGTCATCCCATCCATAAGTGTATCCGTGTCTATCCTCCCCTCGTGTATCAGGCGATCTTGGACTTTTACGGTGACTGCAAAGTCCACTGCCGAAAATGTATCGCGCTTCACTAATGCGCTAAAAACGTACAAAAGCAAAAAACATCCAATGCCAATGCCAAGTATGAGTATGCGTTTTTTCATAAAAAACCAAACGTACATGTATCCCCGACCATCCGTAAAGCATTTATCACTCTATATATAAATGGAAAAGGCTTTAAAAAAATAGCTACAGGTGTGTCTGTTTGATGATATCAAATAGCACAATCGCCGTGGTCACCATCACATTCATAGACGTATTGATCCCAAACATTGGAAGTTCCACGATCGTATCGACTCGATCAAGCGTCTCTTTGTGGACACCCGTAGACTCATTTCCGACCACGATTGCGATCGGAAACTGCCATACTGCATCATAGTACGAAATACTTCGTGCATCTTGTTCGACCGCAATGATTTTTCCAGCTGGAGTTGAGGCCCTATATGCATCAATTGCAGCAACAGCCGTATCTCTATACTCCCATGGTACCCAATTCCAGGTATTGACTGATGCTTTTTTTATCCGGCTATTTGGAGGCGTTTGTGTTAGACCACAAAGATAGACTTTCTCAGCCGATACCGCATCAGCCAGGCGAAATATAGATCCAATATTATATGTATCGAGGACATCATCAAGGATGATCGTGATCGGGTTTCGCTTCAATTCGCTTTTAAGGACGTCATCAACAGTCTGAGTCCGAAGTTCTTGTGCGTTACGTCTATGCATAGAGTCGTATCGTATCATGCGCTACGCAATTTTTAAACAAAACAACTAACATACACGACCCCATTGCCTTTGCATCAACATGTGTATATAATTATAGGCCATTTACATATATCATGTGTAATTCTGAAATTCAACCAAGAAATGACCATGTAGCTCCTAGAGATATTTGGAGCTATCAAGTGCGAAATCTAGATGGTCAAAATGTGAGTGCCGCTACTGTTTCATTTGCAGCTCCAATACGATTGGATCATGATAGCGAACAAGGGCTTTACGCTCAGACGATTGCTCACATGCTCCCCATCCCACGAAGTGGTTTTTTAGAAATTACTATTCCTGATGATCTTCAAGATGAAGCAAAAAATTATGGAATTGAAGAAGGTTTCAGAATTTTTTGGCATGCTAAAGACGAGATGTCTATAGGGGTTCCACACTATGGTCAGGATACACGAACTGTGCAGTTTCCACCAATAACCTTTATTGAAGACCTCATTGATGCTCACGCGCCTGCACACATTTCGTTGTCATATACAGATTTTATAACGACGCGTGCTCCCTGGAATACAAGTGGCCTGACTGCACTTCAACACATTCAAAAGCGATTGCATGAGTCAGGCGTGCTTCAAAAAAATCATGTCTTACATGATCTAGATGACCCCACGGTGCTCAACACGTTACAAAATCATCACTTTCCCGTGACGGAACTTATAGATCTGATTCATCCACTTCAAATGTTTGAAGATATTGTTGAAAACGGGGACAGAGTAAATCCTATGAATTTTTCATCTAGCCAATGCAATGCGGATGAACGAATACAGGCATGGAAAGCACAAATACGACCGAATGACGTCCACCACGCAGTATTTTATGCTGTTCAAGAATTTTCGCGCATAGAGACTACACGCAGAAAATCGTATGAAAGTATTCACCTCGGACAAACAGTAACTCCACATACACTAGATGCTTTCGTACAAATACGCGAGCAAGAAATCATAAACACTAAGAATAAAATTATTTCCCACGTCGATAAAGCGTTCAATAGAATACTTGAAAAATATGCCCATGCAAAAGAGCGTGCTCGACGTGTATTACCGCCTCTAACTGCTATCCTTGCGCCTCTTGAAGACATATGTGGAACAGAATCAGTCGAAGCTCTAACAAAAATAGCAGATGAAATAAATTCACGTATACAACGCTTAAGAATTGAGGACCTAGTACGTTCACCAGAATATGGATTATCAAAAAACGACGCCAACCGAATTCGTCGGGAACATGCAGAGTTTCTTGACGTGCCAGTCATGGATGTATTTAAACTCTACACATATCAAACAGACCACGAACTGAAAATACGTAGCCAAAAGACACTCGATGCTGTTTTCGTTCACACCGATTTTCTTGAACCGGTAGTCAATAAAGTTAAAACACTAGCGACGAATAAAAATATCGCTACTGTAGGAGCCTTTGCATTCATACTAGATTCAATTGAAAACCCATTCGTCCTTCCTCCAAAAGACGCAGTAGATATATCAATGCGTCTCCACGAAAAATTTGCTGAATCCTTGCCCATCATGGACTCTAAACAACTTGAAAAAAGCGTACAAAATGTTGCCAAGTATCTAGCTGAATTTGTATTAACAAAAAACCAGTGGATAAACGCGTGGTTATACTTTGGGCCAGAAAATGCAGCCAAAATGCTTTTACTATTTGATGACGAGCACTGTGGAAAAATGTTATTTCAGGATATTTTATACTTTGTATCGCAACAGAAAATATTAGCCCCGCCGCAAATTCTTGGAATTGCACGATCTCTTGAAAATGAATACCTCAATCCACGACCACATGAGGAAAAATGGTGGAATGACCCCCTTACAATCATCAAGGAACTATTGTATCTACATCCAGATCCCAATGTCCCACATACGATAGAAGCATATATTCAGAAACACCCACTCATATATCAAGTATCGGGGCTAACTCGTGAGCATGAATATTATGGACCGATAACACCTACCATGAACCACCTTCAATATCTCATTCCTCCCGAATACCGTGATTCTATGACACTATCACTCGGAGGTGCGCTTGGTATCATCGAAATGAAACGGATGCATACGTTAACACCTTCACCAACCGTGATCTCTATCGACAAATTTACACGGAAAGAACTACTTACGTACATGCTCATGATGAAAAACGAATTCGCGTATGCCAACGATGTCAATCCAACCATACCGAGAACAGAGCTTGAAAAAATGCTTGCAGATTATGGCATGAATCTTCTCCATATCCAGGCTGTTTTGCCGATGCCGTTGGTGCAATTACGCCAACTATTACAATCCAAAGGCATCGATAGTACGTTAATCCATACGATATTTGACCAACGGTCGACACTTTTATATATGACACCAGGACAAAAGTATGCATCGATCCAGATGTCACTAGAATTACTCGCGAAAAATGGCGGAGGGGTCTATTTTCTAACGAAAACATGGGCAAATAAATACGTCACTGATATGGTCATTAGGGTTGAAGGTGAAACTGCACATTTTGCTATGACTGACCAAACCATATCGTGGAAACCATCACTGTATCGTACAGTACCCGAGTCGATTCCACAGATGAATGTACGGAGTGTAGATGTACTACCAAAATCGGTAGATCCATACCGTAATACTAGAGACATCTCCGCTTCTATCTCGATACCTCCGGACAAAATATCCGAAGAGTCGAATGAAAAATCGCAAAAAGCAAAAGTACTTCCGTCCGATTTTGTAGACTTACTATATGCGACTTTCAATAGGAGGGGTTCGTATTTTTTGAACCACCAGGCACCAAACAGTAACTTTGAAAATAGTCTACTTGATTGGCAAACAAATTTACTACTCGTATATGCGGTGACATCGTTGTTTGGATATGACATTTCTACCGAAAAACGAATTCAACATATTCTAACGCAGTGGCCTGAGGTTCATAGTCGTCGATATATGACCTTGATTAATAATATCAGAGATATAATTTCCCATCATCAACAGGGCAAACGTTTCATAATTCAGACGCTACCAGACCATCAATTGGACAATTTCGGAGCGCTTTCGCGATTTTTTGCTGAGTGTACTGATGAGTATTGGGATCACGTTGGAATGTTTATCTGTGCTCAGTTTAAAGTAGCAAATATCATACAGT
>CAZQGM010000104.1:0-4845 GCA_964592885.1 uncultured Gammaproteobacteria bacterium | reverse complement strand
GGGGAGACGTTTTTATCTGACATCATTCGGATGGTTCAAGCGGCCCAAAGTACAAAAGCGCCAATTGAAGCTTTGGCTGACCGCATATCGTCAATCTTCGTCCCTGTGATCCTCGTCATCGCTGTCTTGACTGGCGTTCTCTGGTTTCTTTTTGGGGCGAGTATCGTCGCACCTTCGCAACTTGTGTCATTTATCATCAATAGCGTCATTGGTGTTCTCGTCATCGCATGCCCGTGTGCTCTGGGACTTGCAACACCTACGGCGATCATAACGTCGATCGGTCGGGCTGCAACGTCCGGGATCCTTATAAAGGATGCAGAGAGTTTGGAGCATCTATCACATATCGATACGGTGGTATTTGATAAAACTGGAACCCTCACCGAGGGAAAACCACAAATTACTGCTGTCGTCCCTGCGGTAAATTTCAAATCCCAAGCATCAAGTGCCAAACAGTATTCAAAAACCAAAGTTCAAAATTCAAAAGCGACACGAATTGGTACAGCGGTTCATGCGAATGATACGAATACAAAAGAGTTATTGATGATTGCAGGTAGCTTGGAGAAGCAAAGTGAACATCCACTTGCGCACGCGGTGCTTTCAGAGGTAAAAAAACGAGAAATACGACTGTATTCAGTCGAACGATTCAGTGCGGTTCGAGGAAAAGGCATACAGGGAGCCATCAAGGGGGAACTGTGTTTGGTCGGAACGGAGGAGTTTTTGAAGGAAAACGCGATAGATATTGGCTGGATCCCCGCCTCCGCGGGGATGACAGAAGACGCTGGTGGAAGATCCCTCCCTTCGACTCGTGGATTCGCTCAGGGTAAACTCGCTCGGGATGACAATCAAACCAAAGGAAAGACAGTACTACATGTGGCAAAGGGAAAAACATATTTAGGTCGGATCGTCGTATCAGATACGCTCAAACCAAGTGCTGTTGCCGCCATTGCGACACTCAAGAACATGCATATCACACCGATACTTCTTTCAGGAGATCGTCAAGATGTCGCGGATATCATTGGGAAAGAAGCTGGTATCGATCGTGTCGTTGGGGGAGTATTACCAGCGGGCAAGGTGGATACAATTCACAGATTGCACGCGGATAAACGAATAGTAGCGATGGTGGGCGATGGCGTGAACGATGCACCTGCGCTTGCAACTGCTGATGTGGGGATAGCGATGGCAACTGGCACAGATGTCGCTATGTCTACGGCTGGTATCACACTGTTACATGGAGATATTGCTAAAGTAGTGACAGCTATAACGCTATCTCGTATCACGATGCGTATCGTCAAACAGAATCTTTTTTGGGCGTTTTTCTACAACATCGTGGGAATTCCTGTGGCTGCAGGCGCACTTTACCCAGCATTTGGTATACTTTTGTCTCCAGTGCTCGCCGGAGGAGCAATGGCATTTAGCAGTGTCTCGGTGGTCGCAAATTCATTACGATTGACAAAGATTAAAATCAATAATTAAGGCACAGGAAACAGGAAACAGGAAACTCCGCGAAACGGGGCAGGCAGGAAACAAAAATTTTATGCAAAACTATATCGCACTTTTTTTGACAGGACTTTTGACTGGCGGCGTGTCATGTATGGCTGTACAAGGAGGTTTACTCGCAGCGGCACTAGCCGCTGGTAGCCAGAATACGGAGGACGGAAACAAGGCACAGGAAACAAGAAACAGGAAACAAATTCGTGAACTGGACAAAGAGCAAATAGCAAATAGCACGAGACAATCTCAAGATTCTGGACAAGCCAGAATGACATTGATACTAGGAACAGTCGCATTTCTGATCGCCAAGCTTGTAAGTCACCTCCTTTTAGGTGGCCTTTTGGGGCTTATAGGCAGTAGACTACTTCTCTCATTACCACTACTTACGCTTCTTCAAATCATCGCATCGATTTTTATGATTGGGACAGCTGGAAACTTACTCGAACTTCATCCAGTGTTCCGGTATTTTGTCATCCAACCACCACGTTGGGCAGGGACATTTCTTCGTAGGCAAGCAAAGACTGGGAACTGGTTTGTTCCGGCACTTTTGGGATTTTTCACCATCCTCATTCCGTGTGGCGCGACTCAGGCCGCTATGGCACAGTCGATCACGTCCGGATCTGTGGTGAGCGGTGCACTGACGCTCGGATCATTTACTCTCGGGACACTTCCGGTATTTCTTATACTCGGAATTGTGATAGGAGGCCTGAGTGAGGCAGCGTCGCGAGTCTTTAGTCGCATAGCTGGAATTCTCATTATCCTACTCGCATGCTGGAACCTGTGGAATGTGGCAGGCGTGTGGGGGATGACTGGGCCGATTGAACGAGTCATGGAAGAAGCCAAGTGCCAGTTTGTGTACTGCGAGGGAGATGGGGGGACCCGCCTTCGCTCACAAGGCTACGGCGAGGCGAAGCAGGAAACGACTACAACACCGAAGATCACGATTGAGGGAAATCAGTATGTCGTCGATAACCCAAACATTCCGGCTGGGAAGGAAATAACACTGACAGTAACGAACGTATCTGGGGAAAGCTGCATCCAGGCATTTACCATCCCGAGTCTCAAATATTTCAAAATCATCACAGTCGGCAAAAGTGAGACGATCACATTTACTGCTCCTACCGAGCCCGGAGATCTTTTGTTTTCATGCAGTATGGGGATGTATAGGGGCACCCTTCGGGTGCGATGAACACATGAGAGACACATGAAGGAGAACACGTGAGGAAGACATGATTAACACATGATTAACACATGATTAACACATGATTAACACATGATTAACACATGATTAACACATGACCTGCCTACGTTTTTTCGAGAAGCTCAGTACTACGGCGAGGCGAGGGAGACACATGATCAATTTACAATTTTCAATTTGAAATTTGAAATAGGGCGTACAGAAAGAAAGGAATATGTCATATATGACGAAAAAAACACTGCAATTATCAGGACTTCACTGTACAAGTTGCAGTCTCATGATCGAGGGAGAGCTAGAAGATATAGGAGTAACCGCGCGAGTCAATTATGCTAAACAACTAGCTGAGGTTGAATATGATGAATCCATAATTGATGAAAAAAGAATTACCGATGTGATACAGAAGCTCGGGTACAACGTTATCTAAGAAAAATCTGGGATTGTCCCCTCATACTTAAGATAAGAAATGCTTTTTTGGGTGTATATCATCAATAGATGGTTTATCCTCATACGATGTACACACCTGGGAGGGAAGTATTCCCTCAAACAGGTATGACAGTGTTACGAATTATCCTTTTCAAATGGAAATTCGTGAGGAGGTTCTCGAAGGGTTCCTCGCTCTTCATATCTGACCTTTAGGCCCTTGATGAGGGTATCAAGTTGGGAAAGTGCGTCCTCGTCACTTTCAAATGTCATCTCTCCTTTTACGATCGGACTGCCGAGGAGCATGCGCGTGATTTTTTTCCCTTTTTCATATAAAAGGTAGACTGGGATACCATGAACTCTCGCATACTCCATCTCCTGACCGGTGCCGGTCGTCGGTTCGCCGATATAGGTGATCATCACGTCAGACCGATCTAGCTCCATGAGATCTGTCTCATACACAGTCCCTGAAGGGACATTGGGGTTTTTCACCGGATCTGTACCATTTAAAAATGCCCAAAAACAGTCGACGCCGTTGAGATGTGCCACATCGGCCATCTTCCGATAGAGCGCTTTCGTCTCGTCGGGAGTTTTGAGATCAGTAAGTGGACCGCCAAAGAATATTCTCATGACATTCATTATTGCACAGGAAACAAGAAACAGGAAACAGTGCGAAGGGAACTCTATTTTGACAACGTTTGATCGACATAATTACGTTGCTAATGGCATGCGATAGCTGTATACTTTTTTTGTAGACTAACCATACGCCCAATGGCTATGGTTTCTTTTGTCTCTAGATAGAAAAATATCCTAATTTGAGCGTGAGTATTCGTGTATTTATATAGTTTAGTAAGGAGATTCTCTATGGCAGATATCGTAATCACAGATGCAACATTTGAATCAGTCGTCCTTGGATCGGATAAACCAGTTTTAGTCGATTTTTGGGCAGTTTGGTGTGGGCCATGTCAGATGCAGGGGCCAATCGTCGAAGAAGTAGCCAAAGAGATGGATGGGAAAGCTGTAGTTGGAAAAGTAAATGTAGATGAAAACCCATCTGCAGCCTCCACATATGGCATCATGAGCATCCCGACCATCATGATTTTCAAAGGCGGGAAACCAGTGAAACAGTTGGTAGGAGTACAATCAAAGGAGCTCCTTGTAGCAGAATTAACAAAGCTCCTTTGAAAGTTCCAATAACCAAGCATCAAATTTCAAACAAATCCTAAAGAAAGAAAAATTCAATTCTTTCGTTTGGTACTTGGAATTTGGAACTTGGAACTTACATATATGTATGATGTCATCATCATCGGTTCTGGGCCGGCCGAGTCAAACTCGGCTTTGCGAAAGGTACGGTATGCCTGATACACAACCAATCATTTACGACGTGGTAATCATAGGTAGCGGTCCAGCAGGGTATACAGCCGCAATATATTCATCGCGGTCTTTTCTCAAGACCCTTGTTCTTGATGGAAGTACGCCAGGAGGTCAGCTCACCACCACCACTGAGGTAGAAAATTTCCCAGGGTTTACCGATGGCGTGATGGGGCCAGAGCTCATGGCAAAAATGCGCGGTCAAGCCGAGCGATTTGGTACTGAATTTAAAAGTGAGACGGTAGTTTTAGTGAGGACACAAGAAACAGGAAACATGAAACAGGTCACAGATTCTGGACAAGCCAGAATGACTGACTTAGTGGTCAAAACTGAGTCAGGGGAGTATCAAACGCGGTCGGTGATTG
>CAZQGM010000103.1:0-4885 GCA_964592885.1 uncultured Gammaproteobacteria bacterium | reverse complement strand
CTATATCCACCCGATGGCATTTTTCTATTCAGCGATGCTCTATATCGCTGACTTATTTATCTCTCCTCGAAAAATAGTGTCGCTTACAACAGTCATCGATATCACCGTCATGATCCTTGCTGCCTCTGTCTTTTTCCTCCCGATCATTTTCCCGGAAGCCCTTCGAAATACAGCCGTTGAGCTTAGTAGCAAAGCTTTTCTCCAACATGCACTTGCGGACTATGGAAATCTCGGACTGAGTTTTTCGATTATCTGTATCATCGTGCTAACATCTATCGCATTCATCCTTCCGATCGCTGCTATCCCACAAAGTGCATACATCACCCTCTATACCATCGTGATGCTCTTTTTTGTCTGGACACAAACGCATCTATCGATTAACCTCCCAATTAATCAATTTCAGTTTACCCGAGGCATGACGTATATCGGCATCGCTGCACTTATGGCAGCAAGCGGATGGATGGAGGCGCTCTACAGGACCCGTCGAACAGAAATCCGTGCACTTCTTGTCATACTTGCTAGTGTCGGTATTGGAGAAGCAATATGGGCTGCAAGCGTATACGCGAATCCGCCAAAGCGCACAGTCGAGGACCCAATTCGTGCATCGATCGTGAGCACCCAAAATTCAGGACTAGCCCAAAAGCGAGTCTACACGCCGACAGTTGACGCGACGAGTTTTGCTGCACCAAGCACTGTTCGACTCCCATCATCGTACATGGGCCACCTGAGCCCAAATATGATTACAGCCCGACTCACATCGCTTATTTCTCAGCAGGGGTTAAGCGGCAAGCTTCCAGAGTCTACCGTCAAACGAATTCTCAATTATCTGACGGTGACTAGTACGAGCTACCTCGTACTTGACCGTTATTCTCCACTCACGGAATCACTACAGAAAAGCGACTCTCCTAAATTTGCTGATTATGGAGAGTTAAAACTCCCTGGATCGACGTTTGAGCTCTTTGGCGTACCTGGGATAATCGCTGATGCATATCTGATCCCTGATGCATCCGCATCCGCTATTTCGGTATTTCGTAGATCTGCACAGTCAAACACAATACGAAATCAAATAACCCTTGATGATGAAACGGCAGCGCTTGCCACTTTTCTCCAGTCACCTCACGTGATACCGCTTACTGTGCGATATCCTACACAAGAGTCGCTTGAGATTGTACTACCCAAGGACCTCCCTCAAACACACCGAACAATCTTTCTATCGGAAAGCTACTCAAATGCGTTTCGTGCCACACATGCAAAACAATCAGAGATACGAGTGCTCCCAGCAGGGCCGTATTTCATCAAACTTCAATTACCACGCGATATCACCCCCGCTAGCACGATCACGCTTGTCCATCGGTGGCCGACCCATATGTACATCGCGGCAATCGGTATCATACTACTGATACTTGGAATCGGTATATCTACGCTCATCCGTATAGTGCCATTTCGGCCAAAACAACTCCTTACATGAAATCATCACCCCATACCACCACACTCCACCATACGACACGGACAGCCCGTATTCCTACCACGGCAATTTTATTCGTACTTATCGCTCCCATCACCACGTTCTACTACGCGACATACGTGTTTAATGTTCGAAACGCCGGTGTCACAGAGCTATACATCCTCCAACTTATCGCCGACTCTATATCGATGATCACCGTCGGGACGCTCTGGATCACTATTCTTCTTGATATGCTCCAGCCGGAGCACAATAGGCGTGATATTCTCCTTGACCCGACGTGGATCACGAAATCAAAGCCAACCATTGACGTACTCGTGCCCGTGACGAGTGAACCATATGACATCATTGAAAACACACTCCAACACGTGGCTGATATCACCTATCCTCACACCACATACGTGCTTGATGACGCTGGCCGTGCAGATATTAAAGAGCTCACCGAGAAACTCAAAATGACCTATCTGTCACGTCCAAAAGATCATACGAAACGCTTTGCTAAATCAGGAAATTTAAACTTTGGACTACAGCATGCAAAGGGTGACTATTTTGCTGTTTTTGATGCTGATCACGCACCAAAAAAGGATTTCATCACGTCGCTCCTACCTTTTTTTATCAATAAAAAGATAGCAGTCGTTCAGACGCCTCAGTACTACACAAACACCCATGAATTTATCGCACAAGGGACTGCATATGCCCAAGATATTTTCTATACATATGTGCAGCCAGCAAAAAATAGCTTTAATGCCGCATTTTGCGTGGGTACAAATATGATTTATCGACGCAAAGCAATCGATGATATCGGTGGAATTGCCAAGCAAAATCATAGTGAAGATATATGGACGACCATACTTCTTCACGAGCGCGGTTGGGAAAGCCTTTTTGATAGCCGCATCCTAGCAGAAGGAAAAGCGCCATCTACACTCCAAGCATTTATCAGACAACAAAATCGGTGGGCACGTGGTGGATTCACGTTATTTTTCCATAAAAATCCACTATTTATCGAAAGCCTCACGCTCGACCAACGGCTACAGTATGCGTTTTCAAATTTCCACTATTTTTCAGGGATTTCTATTTTGATCTACCTTTTCCTTCCGATCATCTCGCTGTTTACTGGCATGCAACCCATGACTCAAATGCAGAGTAACGCATGGCTAACCCACTACGTGCCATTTGCACTTATCGTGTATCTCCTCCCATATTTACTTCTCAAACGCATCGCGGTCTCTATGTATGCCACATCACTTGTCAGCTTCATACCGTATATCTCTGCATTTATATCAGTCGTATTTAAAAATAAATATGAATGGGTTGCCACAGAAGGAAAATCCTCAAAAGAGGCACCATTCATCATGACCATCTGGCCGATATATCTGTATCTTTTTCTTGCAGCCGGAAGTCTTTTGGTCGGATGGTATAATCCATCTGACATGGGCACTGTCATCATGAGCTCCGTCTGGACATGCATACACGGATATTTTCTCATCCAAAGTCTTATACATTCTAAAGGAGCATCCACACTATGAAACATTTACATCACGTATCCTCTACCATCACAACGGTTTTCATCTTAGGGATCGTTTTTGTCTTCAGTCTTTCGGTAACGACAATCGCCATGACGATCAAATATAACCAATTTACCCGGCAGTACCTCAATGGCATCACAGCAACGGTCATCAAAGATGCTATACCGCTTACAAGCTTCACCGAAGGAGTCGTCAAGAAAGTATCTGTGAGTGTCGGAGATGAAGTTAAAAAGGAGCAAACACTCGTCGAGATCGATAATCCAGCAATTCGAGGGAAGATTACGACCTTGCTCTCTTTTAAAGATAACGTGTCAGCGCTCACAGAAGCTCAACTAGCCAAACAGTCACTTCGATACTTCACCATCACGCCCCCCATCGATGGAGTCATTGGCGATATCCATGTGACAGAGGGGATGCCTGTTGCGGATAGCGCAATCATCGTCACAGTTTATGCAAGCTCAAACATTCGTTTACTATCAGCGCTCACACTTGATCAATATTTTCTCGCACAACGGATGAACCAGATCACTGCGTACTCGCCGCGTCTCGATCAAAATTTTCTTGTACGGCCCACAACCTTTAATCCATCTCAGTCTTCGTTTCCAAAAAATGAAAACCAATCAACGGGCGAAGGGAAGAAAATCGGTCTCTACCTAACATTTATCAATCCAAAGGATGGCACAGAGCTTCTCAATAATGAGGATCTTGTCCTTCGGCTCCGACCGCTTGATAAAGTCGACCGACCAATTGCAAAAATCGCACATTTTTGGAACGTTCTTTTGGGGATGACAAACGAAGAGTAGTCTATACGTTGGCCTACACATGAATATCACTCACTTTGGCATCAAACGCATCGTACTGAGCCTTGCTCTGATATTCTCTATTGGCATCATTTTGTACGTAGCGCTCCACCGGAATACACTCGAGGACACCCCAAACCCCTCATCAATACCTCAACCACAAAGCGGCTCCCAAGCGATCCCACTCGGACAATGGTATAGTGCTATTTTGGCGAGGCCCTATACGGCAGTACCGATTATTGCAACACCCCTTGCCGTCAAAATAGCTCCAACCGGAATTGATCTTGGCGTGATGGTTCCACATGCTATGCCAGATGCAGTCATCGCGCCGTTTATCCCGAGCATAACAGTAAAATCCCAAACGCCATTTCGTGATCCAACGCTTGAGCAGACAGGCGATTTCCACACGACGATCAAAACAAGCATTACTGACACCACGTCCCTTTCTCTGACGCTTGGACATGGCCTGCCATTTGTCACTGTAACCTCTACTATCCCTACGCCGGTTGACGTAAAAATCAACGCACCATATCAGCTATCAACCCCTAAAAAAAGCATGGTAACCGATACACTCACCCTGACGCGGCCTGAAGGAGCATCTATCGTTTTTCTCTTTTCCAAAGCTGTGTCCATCGTCATCACCTCTGATACAAGCTTTAGCATGCCACTAGATGCTGGACTTACCATCGCCTTTATCCCCGAGGTCAAATTGACAGAACAGTTTACATCACTACGAGGCTTACAGATTGTCGATTCGTCAGTAACGTATGAAGAAAAAAACACCCAGATGATCACTACACTCACTCTGGATACGACGGGGGGGACACCGATCATGGGGCTCTACCCACACCAAGAACGCCAGCTACTACAAAAAGTGAAAGACCCCCCAATCGGCTCATTCCCGTCGATTCGGGGCCCAGTGACCCTTCGCTCGGGACACGTATTTCAGTATACGTCCCCTATCCGTACCCCACGACTTTTTTACAAAGAAACATCACTCCCTCAACCGTACATCTCACAACTTCAGTCTGATATCGATCTTTTTTTGAAAAGTAGCCCGCCAGATAGTGCATCGTATTTCTTAGCCACCTGGATAT
>CAZQGM010000102.1:0-4919 GCA_964592885.1 uncultured Gammaproteobacteria bacterium | reverse complement strand
TCGTTTTTTTTCGGTTGTCCCATCCTTGGGGGTGCAGCGGACGGAGGAAGGGAGGTATGTACGTAACTGATCCCGCTCGTACACACTCAGATGCATCGATTCAAACCCAAGCGCCTTGATGTGGAGTTTCTGTATGAGCATGCTTACTGCCCTGATGAGTGGGGTACCCACTGCAACTGCATGTATACGTAGTTCCTTTTGGTCGCGCGTGAGATGGGGTAGCGCTCTTGCGTATTCCTCATTTAGGGATGAAACGAAAAGATGATAGATACCATCATGGTTCAAACAATAGCTTTCATGATTTGCCACATCTGTTCCGATATATCCAGTACAATATCGGATATTTGTTGGACTACTGATAAGAAGCGTCATTCTTTTGCAGGGATTTTTGTTGGGGTTGTGGATGGAGATGAGGCCGCTTTTGTTGGTGACAACGCGTCAGATGCTGGGATGACTGTGAGACGAATAGCTGATATGCGATTTGGCGTATCTGCATTTGGCGTGCCGATCGTTGACACAATTGATCCAACGGTAATTTTAGAAAAACCACCCTTTATCACCGCATCTTTTTCTACTATTTGTGCTTTTGTCGATGTCTCAAAGTCTACTGTCATTGACGCACCAGTTGGCGTTTTGATGACAAATGAATAATCAGTTTTATTGATACTTGTCACTGTCCCGATTGCCCCTGTCGGTTGTGAAGGTTCAATAAAGACCATCGATGCTTTCATGACGCCGAGTGTGTCATCGTAATCACCAAATACCGTGACACGGTCATCTTTTGCGATATCTTCCGATGTAAGCTTCGTCCGTTTTCCTTTGAGTGTTTGGTAGACGAGAAGGTCATCTGGGACGTCAATTTTCATTTCTTTGACGCTGGTTTCAACCGTCATCGTTGAAATCGTCGTCGATTTGACTGTGCCGTACATGGCTGTCTTGACGATTTTTCGTAGCTCCGCCACTTTCGTCGCAAGTCGATCTTTGAGATCGTCTATTGATTTCGATTTTGTCGCTTGGGTGACGAGCGGAGATGGTTGTGTCCCTGATGGTGTCGCACTTGTGGGTGCGGCAAGAACAGGTCTTGCCGTAAATATCACAAATAGCACTATGATGATCAGGTGGTTCATAATTTTTCCTGTGTGTGGTAGATCGTTATTGATTTGGTTTCGATTGATCCATTTTCTGACACCGATGTCACGGTCAGTTCGTTCCGCCCTTCTTTCAATGAGATTGTTGCTGAGTAAGAATTGTTCGTGACTGTAGCAACGACATCTTCTACTGGAGATGTGACGAGAACGACTTTAGTGTGTGTGGATCCTCGTACGACAACTGTGTTGGTCGCTATGATGGCGTCCTCTGAAGGCGAAGAGATATCAAATGTGACATTGGTCGATACTGTCGTTTTTGTGCCTGAGCCGACTTCAGTAGTTTTTTCTGTCTTTTTCGCCGTGCCAAATGATGGCAGGCGTATGCCAGACGGCAATGATATGCGTGGCATGGTAAATTTTGGCAGCGTCTTAGCTGCCGTTGGGGCCACTATAATGATTCCGGTAATGGTCAGACCGATCGCAAACCCGATGAGTGTTGCAAGTATAGCGTCTTTATTCATACTTTGAAGCTACGTGGCGTTTTTCGTATTGCTAGTCTACCGTAGGAATGGTATAAAATGCAAGTTATATGGAAATTACACACCTCGGTCATTCATCGTTTCGAATCAAAGGAAAAAACGCAGTTCTCGTGACTGATCCCTTCCACGGTGACCACACTGGGTTGAAATTCCCTAAAAATGTCGTCGCTGATGTCGTGACCATTTCCCACAATCATCAAGGGCACAATGCTGTTGAAGTAGTCGATGGTACGCCGTTTTGTATCAATGGTCCTGGTGAATACGAAGTAAAAGGCATTGGAGTCCTCGGATTTCCGACGTATCACGATACCCAAAAAGGTGAAAAACTCGGCAAAAATACCGTGTACCGGATTGAGGTGGATGGCATAGATATCCTTCACCTTGGGGATTTGGGAGAGCTTCCATCAACTAAAGATGTTGAAGGATTCGGCAACGTAGACATCCTCCTCGTACCAGTTGGTGGCACGTTTACGATTGATGCTGCAGCCGCAGCAAAACTTGTAGCTGAGATAGAGCCGAAGATCGTCATACCGATGCACTATCAGGCACCTGGACTACATGCAGAGGTGTATAAAGATCTGAGCTCAGTCGACGTGTTTACGAAAGAACTTGGGAAAGAAGCTGTCACACCACAGCCAAAATACGTCACGACAAAAGACAAATTACCAGTCGCGATGGAAGTGATAGTTCTTGAATAGTTTGTACAGTTTATAAAGTGGAAAGTTTGTAAAGTACATACCTTTACAAACTTTAAAAACTTTATGAACTTTTAACTTTGTGTTATGTCTGTTTCCCCCAAAATCCCTCCTCATGATGATGCGGCCGAACAGTCGGTGCTCGGGGCAGTGCTTATCGATAAAGATTCGATGATCGATGTCGTTGAGTTTTTGCGGCCAGAGCACTTCTATCAGGAAAAACATGGTGCTATTTTTGCGGCCATGACGAAGCTCTATGAATCGCATGAGCCGATCGATGTGATCACAGTGACGAGTGAACTCAAAAAACAGGGGACACTATCAATCGTGGGTGGTGCATCGGTCGTGGGAGAGCTTGTCGGGGCGGTGCCAACCAGCGCTCATGCCGAGCAGTATGGACGGATCATAAAAGAATCCTATACGAAACGACTCCTGATTTCAGCCGCATCACAGATCAACGAATTAGCATTTAAAGAGTCAGGAGAAGCGCAATCGATCTTAGATGAAGCAGAGCAGCAGATCTTTGCCATTTCACAAAACGCGATGCGTCGGGACTTCATCCCGATCAAAGATGCGCTTGCATCGTCATTTGATCGCCTAGACGAACTTCATAAACGAGCCGGCGGTATGCGAGGAGTTCCGACTGGATTTAGTGAGCTGGATTTTAAACTTGCCGGCATGCAAGATAGTAACTTGATCATATTGGCCGCTCGTCCTGGTACGGGTAAGACCGCCATGATTCTCAACATCGCCCAATACGTCGGCGTGAAAGAACGTATGCCCGTCGGTATATTTTCTCTCGAAATGAGCAAAGAAGAGCTTGTCGATCGTATGCTTGTCGCGCAAGCTGATATCGACGCATGGAAACTCAAAACCGGAAAGCTCAATGATGATGATTTCACCAGACTCTCTGAGGCGATGGGAGAACTTGCGGAGGCACCGATTTTTATCGACGATACGCCGGGTATCAATATCCTTGAGATGCGTACCAAAGCCCGCCGTCTCCAAATGGAACATGGAGTAAAGCTCGTCATCATCGACTACTTACAGCTTGCCGACCCGGGTCGTCGTAGCGATAGTCGGGTACAGGAAGTCTCTATGATTTCTCAAAGCTTCAAAAATCTCGCTCGCGAATTGAATGTACCAGTCCTTGCCTGTTCGCAGCTCTCGCGGGCTGTTGAGTCTCGCGGTACACGGGTACCAGAGCTATCCGATCTTCGTGAGTCTGGTTCCATCGAACAGGATGCTGACGTCGTCATGTTTCTGTATCGCGAGGAAGCAGATATGACCCAATGGGGCGATCAGATCCCAACGAAGCTACGCATAGCAAAGCACAGAAACGGTCCACTTGCTGAGATAGACCTTCTATTTAAAGGTGATCGCATCAAATTCTACAGCGTGGACAAGAAACGCGACGAAACAGGGTAAATTCTCTCCCTCTGGTATCAATTTCCGTTTTCTTTTATACTTGCCGTTGGTCCGCAGCACTAGTATCTATTGGCGCGGTGGCGGAACTGGTAGACGCGCAGGTCTCAAAAACCTGTATAGCTAACACTATGTGAGGGTTCGAGTCCCTCCCGCGCCACACTTCGACGCGCTTCGCTTGCTCAGTGTAAACTGTGTAAACGAAGGGTTTTATGTTGCACACGTTCGTATAAATCGTCTTCGTCTTTTTCCCCAAGGAGGAGTATCTATGAAATGGTCACATGTCGGAGCATCAGCCCTTCCAAAAACGGACTGTTGGGTCGTATTTACGCAGTCGCTCCCGTCGGTCATCCCTGATCAACTCGTCGGGATCATCAGTGATGAACTAACATTTCACACGAAAGCAAAAAAAGCGTCACCAAGTCATGAGCATGTCCTTGTCGATGTCCACACACATGGAATAGTCGATGCACGACATATCATCCTTGTTGATGTGACACCTGACGTGCTTGACGCATCCGAGCGGTTAAATCTCTTTGCTGATATCGCTCGTCGGTTACAGGCTATACACGTCGCTTCGGCTACCTATTTCATCCCAGGTGATACGGAGGCTGAGGCGTCAGCATTTGGATATGCCGCAGTCGTAGGCACAGAGCTTGCCACCTACCGATTTGAGACGCATAAAACTATCGGTGTAGAGCCGCAAAAACTTAAATCGTGCACTATCGTATCTACCCACATGCGAGGCGATGTGATCATCTCGGCCGAAATAGAAGCCGAAGCGGTGCTTTATAGTCGGCATCTGGTAAATCAGCCGTCCTCCCATCTGACACCCACGTATTTGGCCGATGCCGCCGTTGAGATTGCAGACAGCTCAGATGGTCATATTCAAGCGATTGTGTATGGACCAAAAGACATGGCAGATATGGGTATGGGAGCACTTCTCGGGATTGCGAAAGGAAGCGACGAGGAACCGCGATTTATCGAACTTTCCTATACACCGAAAAAGAACGCTAAAAAAACAATTTGTCTTGTCGGCAAAGGGATCACATTTGATACTGGAGGCATTAGTCTCAAACCAACGGGTCATATAGAAACGATGAAAATGGATATGGCAGGAGCAGCGGTTGTCTTGGGCGTTTTTTCCGCCCTCACCAAAATACACCCGGATG
>CAZQGM010000101.1:0-4928 GCA_964592885.1 uncultured Gammaproteobacteria bacterium | reverse complement strand
TGAGTTGCGCCGATATGGACAGATGCAACGCGAGGCCCTCGAATTTCTTTTTCCGGGATCACAGAGTGCCACAAGCGCGGCACATCCCATGAGGCAGGCGCGTACAAGAGTGGGAAGCGACAATCCACTCCTCGTTCGACACGCCTAAACGTAGGATGATCATCACACAACCAGTAATTTCTGGAGGGTATCGTCCGCGCCTTTATTCCATACGACAGCAAGATTAAGCGTCTTGGTCACGATGTATTTTCTGACGAGTGTGTTGATATCCTCAGAGGATACTGCCTGGATCTTTTCTAGGTACTCTGGGAGGGTGATGATCGGCTGTCCATAGAGTTCTTGACGACCATAGTATTCGTTGAGGAATTCCGGATCTTCCGCTTTAAACGCAAGCATAGTCGACAGCCGTTTTTTGGCTACCGACACTTCGTCCTCGCTCACACCTGACTCTACCACCGTCCGAAGCTCATCCATGATGCCCCCCACAGCCTCTACGACCTTCTCTGTCCCGACTCCGGCATAGATACTCCAGTACCCGACATCATCCCAGATATCAGAGCTTGATCTGATGTGATAGCACAGGCCCTTTTTCTCTCTGATTTCTTTAAACAGTCGTGAGGTAAATGAGACGCCAAATAGGAGGTTAAATACACCCCAGGTAAATCGCTCTTCGGACGTACGATTAAAAATCCGGAGCCCTAGATTTATGTGTGCCTGACTTGCATCGGGCTTAGTCACAACCATAACCTTCGGCTCGGTTTGAACATCCGCAATCGTCTCCATCGCGGGTGCAGGTATTGCGGGGACTCCGGCAAACCACTCCTCCACTTGCGCAGTGCTATTTGCTATTTGCTCTTTGTCCAATTTCCCTGCAATCACCACCACCGTCTTTTCTGGTACATACCACCGATCGTGATACGCTCGAAGCTCCGCCGCCGTTTGTCCCCGAAGCGCTTTTTCGGTCCCGATGGTCCGACGTCCGAGCTTGGTATCTCCATACATGAGCTCATGAAACGCTTCACCTACCTTGGCTGAGGGCTCGTCTTCGTACCGTTTCATCTCTTCGATGATCACATCCCGCTCTTTGTCGACGTATTCTTGCTCGATACGCGGATTAAGCGCGAGCTCTTTATTGATCTCTAGTGCGTCTTTCCAGTCAGTTGCGAGCGTTTTGTTGTGGTAGTTGGTGATATCGATGTCAGTGTAGGCGTTTTGGAGCCCACCGAGGCGCTCGATGAAGTTCACATCCTCAGTCGTCGGGTACTTTTTTGTGCCCTTAAACACCATGTGCTCTAAGAAATGTGAGATGCCGTTTTCGGCAAGTTCCTCATATCGGCTCCCGACGCCAACCATGACGGAGGTCGCGACAGATTCTACTCCGGTCATGGGAAGTAGGACGAGCCTCGTACCATTTGGAAATACTGTTTTGTGATATGGGAGAGATGATGATGTCATACAAGTAAGTATACCCGAGAACGCTGGGATTTATCTATAGATTATGATGTATCCTTTTTTTCCAAGTCTCCGTGACTCTTTACTCCCACGTAGCAATCCCTGATACTAGATGTATGTCTCCAGATGAACTGCGCCAGGATTTAGAACTCAAAATTGTCGAATACATCAAGGCAAAGCTTGCCGAGGGCTCAATGACGGAAGAGCGGAGCCAGCAGCTTTCTCAGGTCGTACTTGATGCCCTTCAGCCAGGCATGTCCATGGAAGCCCTCTATCGGGCAATTTTTCGGCTCGACGACGTCTGCACAGAACTCTCCCCAATCGTCATCCCCTACGCACGTGATTACGAAAACAACGTCACACAACGGGCAGCAGAACTAGTCAAAAAATACATCCGAACGGGACAATACGATGCAGCAGTTAAGCTCGCCAAAGATGCGATCACGGAAAATGTCAAAATTAGTTGGCAAGGAAGCGGAACAAAGTAAAAGACTTCGTTATTTACATATTCTTCTCCTACCTGCTCCGAGTGATTGGTCGTCGCTACGTAGAGTAAAGTCCGCACAGTATTGTAGTGCTTCGAGATTTTGCGCTCGTTAGTACCACAACTCCTACCAAACATTCCTTTACTCATTTCCAATAATTCGAATCATTGGAAATGACGAATTGTTTTCCAAGTTTAGCCTATGGACTTGACTTCTATAGGATACTCTGCTATACTTCCGCGACACAAATTTGATCACGTGATCACGGATGGAAGATGGCAGGTACGATCTATTTTTTTGTCATCTTGCATCGCCTAGCCGTAGTCATGCACCGTATGGTGCGTGACGAAGGATGGTCATCATCCAACTTGTATGTCTCATCAACAATGTCTCGATCCATCTATCACGATCGCCCAGGAAACTGAGCTGTGGGAACAGTTGACCTTCACGCTTGATAATGACATCCACGATCAGGTAACGATCAGTTCAGTCGAAGCGTCCATCCGGATACAAAACAACCCATCTTCTCGTCAATCGGTTATTTTTCATAGGCCGAGTACTCAGGATGTCCCATCCCGATCCATCCCTCCGATGTCTACTGTCCCTGTCGCACATGCTACGAAACAAACGAGCACCATCCACCGCATCGGAAGATACGAAGTCATTTTTAAAGAGCCATTGAATAAAAAATCAGAACAGATTCATGAAGTGGCTCCGTCCGAAGCTCAATCCCAGCCAAAAATACAGAAACTAGAGGGTAAAAACGAAGTGAATACAAAAACTGTTCATACTGCAGACATTCATCATGTCTATGATCCCGCGGCGGCAGTCATCCCACATCATCGACTCCGACCGGCCCCCACTCCACGAAAGCCAACGTTCAAACTCAATGAACCACAACCACCCTCTTCAACGTGGGTCCATAAGACACTTATATCGACAGGTATCGCGACAATGATCCTGTCGCTTGCGTTGCTTTCTAAAACAATCCTTCCGACTGTCCATGCCGAAGCTGCGTACCAGCTTTCCAGTCTCAAAACAAAAATAGTCGCCTCAGATACGAAGCCAATTGCACCGCTCCCGTCTGCTGTGCCACTTATTTTCGATCCCCTCGTTACAGATGCAGGAGAGCAGATCGCGCCCATAGACACTACTTTTGGCATCGTCGTCCCAAAAATCGGCATCAATGCCAGCGTCATCCCTTCTGTCGATCCAATGAATCAAAAGGAGTACAACGAAGCGCTCGAGCTTGGAGTCGCCCATGCATCTACGAGTTTCTATCCAAACGAAAACGGCGTCACGTACCTTTTTTCCCATTCGACCAACTACGACTGGTATGTCAAAGATCTAAATGCGATCTTCTATAACCTGAAAAACCTCGATAAAGGCGATATCATCGTGGTCCTCTACAAAGGCAAACGCTATACCTATCAATATCGGGAACAACGCGTAGTGAGCCCTGCTGACACCTCACTCCTCTCTCCTATCTACGGGACGAAGACGCTTATCCTCCAGACCTGTTGGCCACCGGGCTCGACGACTGAACGGCTTTTGATCTTCGCTGATTTCGTGGAAGAAGCGAAATTGGAAATGTAAGAAGTTGAAAGTTTGTAAAGTTCTTAAAGTTTGTAAAGTGAAGATGATACTTTATGAACTTTCTACTTTATGAACTCGCGATCCTACGGATCGAAGCCCATAGTCTTGACAAATCAATAGTTATGGGATATAATAGACACTCACAGTGAAAACCGTTTGATGTTGAAACAAATATACCTGTTCAGCAGCAAACAAAAAATAGTCCATGACAACAAAACAATTCTCTTCATCGCTCATCGCCACAGTACTATTTTTTAGTGCAGCTCTTCCAGTCTATGCACAATCCTATGGTTCTTATGGGACTAGCACCAATCCGACCATCGAGCTTACAGTCAATAAACTTGTACAAAATCCCTTAACTGGACTTTTTGTCGAGAACCTTGGCGCAACAGATCCGAATTTTTCCCCAAGTGCGACTGTCACCTATCGATTGGTCGTCAGAAATTCTGGAACAACCACGGTTGAACACCCAATCGTCCAAGACACTCTCCCACAATACCTGACATTTGTCAGTGCAACTGATGAAACCGGCGCAAAGATTACCGGAGACTACAACAACACAACCCGAGTCATCACATTCCGATTTGATCGGATGACTGCAGGACAGACAAAAACTATCGATATTCGGGCCACTGTCGCCCCACGAAGCGCGTTTCCGAACGAAAACAACCGTTTCTGCGTCACAAACCTGGTAACCGTCGATTCAGACAATACGGGTAGTGATGATGACCGAGCGGATATGTGTATCTCAACTGGAACCATCGAATATTTGCCAGTCGCAGGATTTGGCGATATGGCGACCGCCATCCCATTTGCGAGCTTAGGTGGCCTTGGCGTCATATTGACTGGTCTTGGACTCAAATTAAAGAAAAAGAACACAAAATAACACGTACATAGAGCGATCGCGGGTGTATAACTCGCGATCGAGGGCCCCTTTGTTTATTCCCCTGCCGGAGATGGACAAAGAGACAACGACGAATCCGGCAGCGGTGCTCAAGGCGAGCATCGGGAGCCGGATTTTTTGATGGTTGCTTAGCAAGTCAATTCATATTGACGAGCTTAGAAACCATCAATCCGCCGACACCGCTCCTCACGAGCGGAAGCAAAGTGAGGCAAGGTGTGGTGGAGAGTGATGGATCCCCGCATTCGTCGAGTCAAACTCGGCTTCGCGGGGATGACGGATAAGTATGGTTTTCCGAAGCCTGCGTAGGCCAAATCTTACGTAGGCTCCGGGAAATCATGACATCTTTTCGGGTACTGCTCTGGAATAGTGCGGAACTGTCAGTTACTTGAGGCAGGCTTGTAACAGACTAACAAAAGGTTCTCACAATTTCAGGGCGATACCTGGAAAGAAAGTGACAAATTTTCATTTGTCATCCCCGATCTAGTCGGGGA
>CAZQGM010000100.1:0-5113 GCA_964592885.1 uncultured Gammaproteobacteria bacterium | reverse complement strand
GTAAAAACAAACCCAGAGGGTTGAATAGAGAGTGAACATCGGGAGATACGGATCTAAAAACAATGTATTACTCATGAATTTGCTGCAAGTTTTGTATTTAAAAAAACGTATGATGGCAAAGATACTAAAATATTTTGTACAATGCATCCATGAACGTCGATATACGAAATCACTTTAAACTGCACGATCCCATAATGCTTGCTCTTTTAGAAAATATGCAGGATATAAAACTACGGGTTTCCGATGATCCGTTTTGCGATCTTCTAGAATCAATCGTTTCACAGCAACTATCGATCAAGGCATCCGATACGATATGGAATCGGTTAAAAGATTTATTGCCGGATCGCCTTGTTACTCCTGGTGCTATCCTCGCTCTTCCGGTCGAAGTGTCCCGGACCGCCGGATTATCCGGATCAAAAGCATCGTATATCAGAAATGTTGCTGATGCATTTATGAATGGTTTGGTCACGCCAAAAGAATTTTCAATAATGACTGATGAAGATGTAATTACGCAGCTGGTAAAAATAAAGGGAGTTGGTCGGTGGACAGCTGAAATGTTTCTCATATTTTCCCTCGGTCGAGAAGATGTCTTTTCATATGGTGATCTTGGGCTTCGAAACGCAGTGAATCGTATATACGCAAAAGGAAAGAAATCATTGTCTGAAACAGCTATCATCAAAATTGCAAAACACTGGTCTCCCTACAGAAGCTATGCCTCGCGGGCTCTTTGGAAGAGCATTGATATGAAACCTATTAGTGTATAGATTGATTTTGATTTATACTCACCATATCTATGAAAGATAAATATTCAGCTGTTTGGCTCTCATACTCATCGATATCGGATTATTTGAAATGTCCGCGTGCATATTACCTGAAAAATATGTATAGGGACCCAAAGACAAATCATAAAATAACCCTTATGTCTCCGGCACTTGCACTCGGGCAGGCGGTTCATGATGTCGTAGAGTCGTTATCAAACCTTCCCGTTGAGGATCGGCTAAAAGAGTCGTTGATGAGTAAACTCGATACATCATGGAAATCAGTATCGGGTCGACTCGGTGGATTTCAATCTGCGGAGGAAGAAGAGCAGTATAAAGAGAGAGGACGTCAAATGCTTAAGCGGGTCATGGACCATCCAGGGCCGATCATCCGAAAAGCGGTAAAGATCCGCCAGGAACTTCCGTACTACTGGCTTTCAGAAGAAGATAATCTCATTTTGTGCGGGCGACTCGATTGGCTCGAATATCTAGAAGAGAGCGATAGTGTGAGGATCATCGACTTTAAAACTGGAAAATTTGATGAGGATCCTGACTCTCTGCAGCTTCCCATTTATCATCTCCTGACTGCCAACTGTCAGACACGAAAAGTAGCTGGTGCACAGTACTGGTATCTCAATCGCGATTCTGAACCGGTCGACGTTGTGTTACCATCGCTTCCGGATGCAGAAGTCCGTGTCATGGAAATCGCCAAGAAAGTGAGCCTGGCCAGAAAGCTTGAACGATTTATCTGTAAATCCAAAGATGGATGCATGTCCTGTAAACCACTTGAAGCAGTCGTGAATGAAAAAGCACAGTACGTCGGAGAAAACTCGTATCACCAAGACGTATACATCTCTCAACGCATCAGCAAGGCTGAGTCACCCGTAGAGGAAATATTATAAACGCTACTCGGTCATGATGGTGTCGACTATCGTAGTATAGGAATTGTTTTCAAAGTGTAGTGTACTTAGCTTCATATATTCAGGCGGTGAGTAGAAATATTTATTGGCATAGAGCTTTCCGTAGAAATAAATGAGGGGATGCGTCCGAATAGCATTGATTAGTGTGTTTTGATTGGTAGTTCGTTCGTCATACTGGCAGAGTATTATCGACAGACTATCCGAAAGGAGAGTATTGAGACTAGACTCATATGTGACCAATTTCATAGGTTCCGACTGCATGGTGGATTGTGTCATTTCTCCTATTCCCCGAATCCCCGAATATCCTTCTGATAGCGCATCAGTCTCCATCTTTTTGACCGATGTGGCCATCGCTGTTGGGTCAAATACTTTTGCAGAATAGACCTCTGTGGCCGAAAGCATTACGAACTGTTTTGTATCAAGATAGTGCTGTATAGAAAACCCTTCTTTTTCAAAAGCTGAGAGGAGGGTAGAAGCGGATGTTGGATCAGAAATGTATACGCATTTTTGATTACTCTTGAGGCCATCTTTGATAAATGGCACCAGGACAGAAATCTGCTGCTCGGTCGTTTGATATATAGAGCAGATGTGATCGCCGGGATGTACCCTCGTTTCTTTTTGTTTGAGATCTGCCACGGTATCCATATATATAATTGTACACCCCTAATGCAACATATAGGATATGTATTGTAAAGGACGGTATCCACGAGTGGGGCAATGAATTGGCGTTAGAGATGCAGGTGCGCTAGTATGGTAGAAGGAGAAAATATCCTATGCCGCATACAATAAAATTGATCGGTAGCAGTCAAAAAGCAAACGTCAAAGAAAAAGACAAGGAAAAAGAAAAGCCGTCAGAAACGGCTCCGAAGGCACCTTCCTCAAAAGAGCCAGTAGCCAAATCCCCAGAGCCTCCTAGTGAGCCCGTACGTTTTCAGTATGACAAAGAACTTCTGAAAAAAATCAAAAAAGTCGTTGTCGCATTTTCCCATGTAGAGCGGGAGTGGTTTCCGACTGAAGAGGCATACCATGCTGAGATTGAAGTAGAGAAGCGTGCTGCGGATGTAGTAGAACGCCTCCTGGCTATGGGAATAGAAGCCAAAGGTCAGCCTGGAAACCAGTATTTTCTGACAAATCTTCTCGTTGATCAGCCATCAATCGTCATCAATCTTGTCGATACCCTTAAAGGGAAAGATCGTCTTCAGACATCTGTACCCGCGGCACTTGAACTTTCGAGTTTTTTCTATACAGGAGCAGGGATCGAAGGGTTGGTGATCGGAAATAATCGCAATCTCACCAAACGTCTCCTTGTCGCGTATGATATCCCGACGCCAAAATTTCAATTTATTCGCCGAGTTGGGACAGAGGTTCAGACCGATATGGGGATGCCACTTATCGTGAAACTCAACGAAAGCGGAGGAAGTGTCGGGATCGACAATCTCGCAGTGAAAGAAACGGTCAAAGATGCCCAGAAAAAAGTCGACGAGATGATTAGTACGTATAAAATGCCCGTGATTGTCGAACAATTCATCGATGGACCTGAGATCACTGTCGTCGTATTTGATGATGGCGCAAAACGACATGTCCTTATGGGAGAAAAAGTGTTTCGAAAAAAACCAGATGGAAAGCACTTTTTTACAAGTATAGAGTCGTATGATGATCCGATTTCCTATAAATACAAAGAAGTGAGTGAACCGCTCAAATCAAAAATAGAGAAAATGGCCATACGTGCATTTTTCGGATTAGGGCATAAAGATTATGCGAAGTTTGATATTCGAGTCGACGAAGCGACAAATACACCCTATATCACAGATTCCAATCCAAATACGGCATTTGGACCGGATATGGGACTGCCATTTACCGAAGTGCTCTCGATGTATGGAATCACATTTGATGACGCACTCATGAGCCTTCTATCGAAATATGCGAAAAATCTGGCATAATTTTAATTTCCCTTCCATGCCCAGAGTTCGTCAGCAAACGGATGCGCATTGTGGTCCGGCAGTTTTGGAGATGCTGTCTTCATTTGTAGGACTTCGGACAGATCAGCATTGGCTGACTCAAAGCTCCGGGGTGAAAAAAAAGGAGCTTAAAAAAATTGGAATGAATGTCGAACAGTTGGGACAGGCTGTGAATATGTTACTTCCAACGATGATATTTTGGTCAAAAGAACATGCAACGATTGAAGATTTGGAGTCGCTCATTCATCGGTATCAGGTACCCGTCGGCATAGAATGGCAAGGAGAATTTGGGGAGTATAGTGATGATGATAACGGACACTATAGTATCGTCACTGATATATCTTTATCAGCGGATCGCATACGTATCGCTGATCCCTTTATCATGTTTGCAGGGCATGATCGGGAATTTGCCCTGTCGCATTTTGTCACTCGGTGGTGGGATGAAAATGCATATACGGGGACTGATGGCAGACGTCACTGGAAAAAAGATCACCATATGATCTTTACCATTGCTCCACCAGAGAGGCGATACCCATATGTACTTGGTATGCGTTCAGGTAGATAAGTAACCCTGTGTCATCTTTGTCCCACCATGGTGGGGAGGAACCTATATTTTTCTTTATCATTTGAAATAGACTGGCAAGGGGTATACTATATGGCCATGCTATTTAAGATGATGTTTCATTCACGTCGACGCACCGCAGTTGGACTCATCGCTCTCTGGGCTGCGCTATTAGATTGGGCAGCAATTGCAGATATTGCATCTGGGGAGACACATCTGATTTTGGAATACACTGTCCTTGGATCGTCTATCTTTCTTTACATCGGTATCGCGATGCTCGCGGTGCATAGAATTCGCCACCGGACGAAGAATCAGGAGTGATTTTTTTTATAGTAGTCTTCTCTGTAACCGTTCAGGAGCGGGAAAAGGCTGTCATCCTGAGGTAAAACCGACCGCGTGTCGCCATAGCTTTAGCGGTGGCACAAGAATCTCGTCGCGGATCACGGGATGTTTCTCTTACGCTCAACTTTTAAAATTTCATTGGGAACTCCTGAACGTTTATTCTCTTCTCTCTTGCGCTTCGTCCAGTTATTGGTACTATTGGGTAACTATGGCAACTATCACGTGTCCAAAATGCAGTACTCTGATTGAAGTTGAACAGGCACTTTCCAGCGAACTTCGTCGTACGATGGAAGTGGGGATGAAAAAGCAGCATCAGGAGGAGCTTGAAGCAGCTCGTAAAAGCATTGAGGAAAAGGTACTTTCCCGGTATAAAGAGCAATCCGAGATAGAAAAAAAAGCGCGCGAAGAGGAGTTGACTGACAATAGAAAACAAAATAAAGAGCTCCGTGAACAACTCATCGAACTAACAAAGCAACTTCGTGAAGAAAAGATCCAGAGGGAAAACGCGGAATTTGTAATGCAAAAAAAACTTCTAGAAGAGCAGGACAAAATTCGGCGTGATGCACAAGGAAA
>CAZQGM010000099.1:0-5158 GCA_964592885.1 uncultured Gammaproteobacteria bacterium | reverse complement strand
AAAAGGTTCCGCATATCCCGGAGAGAAGGGGAATGTATTCATATTTGCCCATTCATCGGGAAACTGGAATACGGCGGTCATGTATAATTCGGTATTTTATCTCCTCACAAAACTGGAGGTAGATGATGAAGTGGGTGTTATGTATAGTAAAAAACTATACACCTATAAAGTCACGGAAAAAAAGATTGCTGATCCGAAAAGTACGTCCTATATGTCAGGGTTTTTTTCTAAAGACACATTGACACTGATGACATGTTACCCACCTGGCACTACGCTTGGTAGACTTCTTGTGATTGCCAAAAAAATATGATTTCAAGAAAGAAAGCTGGTGGAATACTCAGTTTGTTCATTTTCATTTTGATCGGACTTTCATTGTCTTTACGAACTACTCCGTTACCAGCGATTGCTCTTCCTGATATATCTGCTGTATTTCCTAACACATCAGATACGCTTACAGTGTTATCGATACCTACGGATCTGCCGTACAACGCTCAAGAGTCTATCGCTACGGCATCTGTGACTCGAGTGATCGATGGAGATACGATTGATGTCGATATAGTGGGAAAAACGACGCGTGTTCGGCTCATCGGCGTAGATACGCCGGAAGTGGTTGATCCCCGAAAACCAGTCCAGTGCTATGGGAAAGAAGCATCCTCGTATGTCAAAAATATACTAACAGGACAAATGGTCACTCTGGAAAATGATCGAAGCCAGGAAGATACGGATAAATATGGACGCATCCTTCGGTACGTATATCTAAAAGACGGGCAACTTTTAAATAAGAAACTCATCGCAGAAGGGTATGCTCATGAATACACCTATCGCATCCCGTACCGATTCCAGAAAGAATTTCAGGCAGCTGAAAAGGCGGCAGCGAAAGCAAAAGCTGGACTCTGGGGAGACGGTGTGTGCACTTCTCAAACCATCAAGTGACCGGACGTGGTACATGGTAGTACACGTGACCGATCGTCTTTGGAAGTATCCAGTGAAGCTTCATCCCCACAAGAATTTTTTCAAATATCTGGGATGATCGTTTTGGTGATATTGTTTCATGCCAATCCCGGTATCCGTGATAGTGATTATTGTGAATTTGAACCGTTGCATTTGAAAAAAAATCAAAGGGTGTTGAACCTTCTTTAAAGGTACTATTTTTGATGGTTGCGTGACTTTTTGGGAATATAGATACCTGGCCGTGAGGGCCGTTATGTTTATTCCATGTATTACTTCGATTATTTCTGAAGATGCAGTGATCGATGAACAAACGCGAACCCTCGACAAGGTTATCGATTGCAGATCCTGTATGCCCGGCAGTATTTTTTTCAAACACACAACGATTGAAGGTCACAACTCCGGTACTTTGATTTGAGATAGCTCCGCCGCACATGATCGAAGTATTGTGAAGAAAATCACAGTTTTCAAAATGAACTGTCGAATTACCGGTGATGACGACCGCTCCGCCATCGATGATTTCAAATATATTCACCTTTCTCCCTGAATAAGGGATGTCATGACGGGGGAGTTTTCTCAAAAGATTAGTGTTGCCTCCGATGAATCTAGTATTTCTGATAGTAAGATTATGGCAGTTCTGGATGGTCATAAGGTGACACGCATGTCCGTTTCCGTTGATCGAATGACCATGTCCATCCCAAATAATTCCATGTTGATCAACGAGGTTTATTAGCGAGTACGAGAGTTTTTTCGCGAGAAGATTAGTATCCATATCATACATAATTATATAACCATGATTATTAGTATTTCATAGTTGCAGTAAATGCAACTATAATGGTATACTTCATTCATGAAATCGATCGATGTACTTTTGGGAGAGGCAGGACTCTCTAAAAATGCCAGTGCAGTCTATCTATATCTTCTCAGATCAGGTGAACGTCCGGGAAGTATCATCTATGGTGATACTCAAATGGATAAGTCTTCTTGCTACCGAGCAATAAAGGAACTTGTTGAACTTGGACTTGTGAGTACAAATGGAGAGACAAGAAATCAGACATTTTGTGCATATCCTCCCAAACATCTCGTCCACATAGTACGCGTTCAACAAGATCGGCTTACTGAAACAAAAAAGGAACTCGAACTATTTTCGGAGTCAATGGATGCATATATCTCAGAAAGCTATAAATCAAAAAATGTGACGGTTCTTGAAGGACCTTCTGGTTACCTTCGGTATATGGAAGCGCGACTAGAAAAGCCTGGAAGCATTATTCGTGATATCACGACGATTGAGTCAGAACTAGGGCACCATGAGGATTATCTAACATGGATACAAGGACATATAAAAGAACGTGTGAAACGAAAGATCTCCATCAGAGTTTTGTATGGGTCTACAAATGCAATCGTTCCTGTGAATACAACCGTACCAAGTGAGCTAAAGGAAGCCAGACAACTTCCTAGCCCGCTATCTATTCGCGCAAACATCAGCACATTTGCTGGTATCATGGGGATATATCGCCAAACTGGGAAAGATTTCTTGGGAATTTTGATCCGTGATGCGATTGTGACTGAGATGCAAAATAGCATATACGATTACCTTTGGAATCAAGGGAAACCTATTTATCCATCTGAAAGGATGTCTGTATGAACTGGATATTTTTGTCGGCCATCATGTTTGTCTCATCGATTGCATACTATTTGCTAGTCAAAAAAGCGCAGATGAATGGAATCGACAGTAAAGTATACATGGCGGTGAATTTCTTTGTACCATCACTCTTTTATGTCCTTATGGCATGGCAGCAAAATATTTCACTTTTCCTTCCACTCCCCATACTCGCGGGTCTCATCCTGTCACGTGGCGTCGTAAATTATTATGGAAGCATCGCGGGGTACTTGGGGATGAAGGATGCTCCGAATGCCGGGTATAGCGTCATTATCCAAAAAGGGTATTCGGTGTTTACTGCTATTGCTGCAGTATTTCTTTTTGGATCGGAGTTGTCCCCAGTAAAATATGGTGCCATCGTATGGACTATACTTTGTGCTGCAGCGCTTTCTATAGAGCCTGGAAAAAAATTGACGCTCAATAATTATCGCTGGTTGTGGTATTCACTTATCGCATTTTTCGCTTTTGGAATTACTCGGTTATTTGGAAAATATTATGCCGGACTTGGGGTATCGACCATGGCGATGTTGTTTTGGACTAGCTTCTCGATCTTTGTCATGTCAGTCGTTGAACTCGTTCGTAAAAAGTCATGGAAAACGTACGTCAACTCGAAGGAAAACGCAGGAGTATTGATTCTCCTTGGGTTAAGCGTCACGTCTTTTTACTATTTTTTGCAGACTGCCGAACTTGCAGCACCAAATATAGGCTATGTGAATACAATCAGTCTTGGATCAAATGCGGTCCTAACGCTTTTTTCCGCACTTATATTTCGCGATACATTCAGCTGGAAACGATTTCTCTGCGTCCTTGGAGTCTGTGTGGGGATCGTGATACTTGTGATCTGACACTGATAGATACAGATAATTTATCTACTCCATCGGCCGACCATGCCATTTGGAAGGATTCTGTCGCTTTTTTCTTCTTTGAGTCCCACTTCCGATGTAGTGACCGATCCTCCTTTGGATCCAAATATGGACTCCATCAGGTTGTGAAGCGTTATGGCAGAAATATCGGCAGTATATGCGTTCAGGATGAGAAACGACGCAGTCGGGGATAAAATGGATGAGCACATCCGAAGTAGTTCCGGTAAGTCAGTCAAAAGTTTCCACACTTCGCCTTTTGCACCTCGTCCGAACCGTGGTGGGTCCATGATGATGGCATCATACGTATTGCCGCGTTTGATTTCTCTCGTCACAAATTTTCCCACATCATCAAGGATCCACCTGCACCCGACTGACTGTAAATTGTTCATATCGATATTCTCGTGAGCCCAATCAAGTGATGGTTTGCTTGCATCTACATGGGTGACTTGGTAGCCCAACGATGCTGCGACCGTCGTCGCGGCCCCCGTATACCCAAAAAGATTCAATAACGTTTTTTGCTTGTTTCCTGTTTCTTGTTTCTTGTGCAAATCCTCATACTGCGTCATCCATTTCCAGTTCACTGCCTGTTCAGGAAAAATGCCGACATGCTTGAAGTCTGTTGGTTTGAGTTTAAATAAAAGTGATTTGTACTGAAACATCCATGGGTCGGGTGCTGGTTTTTTGACGATCCACTGACCTGCGTCTTGGCTGAGGCGTTCGTACACAGCGTCTGCGTTTGACCAAATTTCTGGTGAGTGCTGGTCCCATATAGCCCGAGGATCTGGGCGTACGACCGTGTACCCACTAAACATTTCGAGTTTTTGTCCATCTCCAGAATCGAGTAGTTTGTATGACGTAAGATCGTTTGGGCATTCGATTTGGATCGTAAACATGGTATCATTATAGCATTGTATAGCGAAAATTCCGTATTTTTTTAAGGTCCGCAATACTTTCACATCGTATGAATACAATGCTCCTCTCATTTTCCCATCCCGATGACGAATCGTTTAGCTGTGCGGGAACCGTCGCAAAATACATCCAAAACGGATGGACTGCATATCTGGTCGTTGCTACCAATGGTGAGGCTGGAGATAGCGGTGGCATGCCTGCAACTGGCGATGATCTTGGGATAGTTCGTCAAAGTGAGACAAATAAAGCAGCCAACGAAATTGGTATCAAGCAGGTTCATTTTCTGGGCTTCCGAGATGGAAGACTCAATGAAACCGAGCCAGGAGATATGGAAGAAAAGCTTTTCCAAGCTATGAAATCTTCTTTGCCAGATATCGTCATTACCTATGATTCGATGGGAATGTCTAATCACCCAGACCATATCAGGACATCATTTGCAACAACATACGCGTTTCAAAAATATGCCAAATATCTGAAAAATTTAGCATCAAACGAACCATTTACCGGTCGTGGAAGAGAATGGCACGAAGCAGATGTTACAAGGTCTTTTACGGACGCCAAAGTCTCACCAGAACCAAAGCTATACTACGTCTGTATCCCTGAATCAGTTGCTACATATATGAAGCGGGTTGGAGCACATCCGGAGGAAGCGTATGGTCATCCATGGACCGGAATACCGGACGCCAAAGTGACGACCATGATCGATATAAAAAGAACTGCTCCGATAAAAAAGCGCGCACTCAAATGCCACAAAAGCCAAATTGAAAATATAAAAAAA
>CAZQGM010000098.1:0-5252 GCA_964592885.1 uncultured Gammaproteobacteria bacterium | reverse complement strand
CATATACGTCTCGTGTATAAGGACGGCGCGATATGCGACGTGGTACCACCTTACTTTAGTTCAAATTAGTGTAAAGTTTATAAAGTTCTTAAAGTTTATAAAGTTTCGCACTTTATGAACTTTCTACTTTATGAACTTTCTACTCGATGAACCCTTCATCGTGCTATTACGGGCATACCCGGCGGATTCTACTAGCTTATATAAGCGTTCTTTCCACTGCTACGAATGGTGATAGCCATCCTTATATCGCATTTCCTCTATTAACTATATCAGATCTCTATATGCCGCAGCAAATATGAGTGCATTTGGTTTTGGATGATTAAGCAATCTAGACAGCTAGTTATAGATAAATATGAAATGTCAGTCGAGGTTTTCTGTGACTGATCAACCGTCAGTTCTTGAGTTCGAAATATGTGGTGTTCTTTTATATACCCATGATAATTCTTTTAAGCTCTTCAAGCCCATGAGGCTTTGACATCGCCCGAAATACCATCAGACTGATCTCGGTGTCACGAAACATCGGATCAGCAGACCACTTCACAAATTCCTCAAATGAAACAGCAAATACACTGATGTCCTCCCCTGCATCAAGCACGGGATCGCCTACTTTTTTGACCTGTCGTGCCACATATGTATATATGGCCCAATCAATTTTCGCCACGGGCTGTACAGAATGGATCAGAGTAAATGACGAACTCTCGTACCCCGTTTCTTCACGCAGTTCCCGAACAGCAGCGTCGTACGGTGTTTCTCCGTGATCTATCATGCCACCAAACGTTCCTGTGAATGGTTCGCGGCTCGGCTGGGATTGTTTGGACAGAAGAATGGTGCCATTTTCAAGCACAGGGATCACATTTACTGTATCCGGGCGTTTGAGTTTTTCAAATGTCTCGATCGTTCCATCAAACATTTTCTGTGACCATTGGTATACATCAAAAATCCGACCATGGAAAATCTGCTCTGCATCAGAAGGTATCGGCTGTTTTGACGCAGGACGAGTAGGGGTTAGGCCACTTTTTTGTATCTGATCCATAGTGCTCCTTTTTCAAGTTTTGCTACATCTGATGGCATGAATCCGTGTATATCACTGACTACCCGCTCTGCGTCAAATATGGCAGGTGCTGCTTTTCGATTGAGAACGATTGGCGTCAGGATGGTACTGATTTCATCGACAACTCCCGCATCCATCATGGAACCATTCCATGAGCCACCACCTTCAAGAAGCAGTCGATCAATGTGGTAGTCATCGTGGATTTTTTGTACAAGGATTGGGATATCGATAGCTGCTTTGTCTCCGGCGATGATGTACGAAATCCCTAGATTTCGAAGATACGAAAGGTACTCTTTTGGCGTCACGTCTGTCACCACGATGACGAGATGAAGTGGTTCTACATTGGTCAATTTCACAGTATTTGATTCCCATCGGAGGACCCCTTTGGGATCAATACCAAACATATAGCGTTTTTCAGAATGTGGAGCACGATACTCGTCAAGATTAATTGAGCGGTCTAACACTGGAAGAGGCGTATACTCCCCTGCAGCAAACATCCGTAGCGTCACTCTCCCGCACATCCACGCCTGACCGTTGAGCTTCGCTTCACATTTAGTATATACAGGAAAATAGTCTTCTAAGACATCAAATCCTCTGATACCACTATCGATCTTCCCATCAATGGTTGTCATCATATGACAGATGACGTATGGATATTTTCTCTGTGTCATAGACAAAGTATACACCCTAAAAACAGAAGCGTGGACTCCTCATATCATGAGCTTGGATCTATCGATTGCGTAGGTATATTTTGAGTAAGCCACTAGTACCTGATTTCATACATCCGCACTGTCCCAACGTGCTTCTTAAGTGAAATTTTCCCAACTTTTTCCATATTTATGATGGCACTTTGCCACCGTTCGTTTGTCTCGAGGATTTGTGTCAGCCACTGGTTGGGCCGGATATCCACGATCAAATACTGAGGGCGTCCCCCAAAATCGAGCCACCAGCATGACGTCTGTCCACATGGTTTCGTCGTGATGTCATGCATACGCGGCCAGGTAAGGTATATTTCAGCCCTATGTGATAAATGAGGGAGTAAATTATTTTGGATAGCAAGCGACGCATCTTTAGGTACCATAGCAAGTAACTTCCGTGTATCCTCCATCCATGGGGATTCTCGCCAGTAATCACGCTTGATCAGTTTATTCAGAGGAAAATGGCAAATATATTGCATAGCCATAGACACACAAAACAGTACACAGACGATATAGGTAATCCGAATATTTTTTGACCGTACATAGGAGAGAACGTCGATAGTTCCAAGGACAAGAAAAACAGAAAGTATAGCTCGATGGTGCATGTATGGACTCCACATTCTAGACACGCCACTCCCCGTCACGAAATACTGTGCCAAATCTATGACAACCGCGAGAAGACTACCCGGAGAAAATAGTGGGATAAATAAAAATGACGCATAGCTATACATCCACACCTGACGCTTTTCAGGAGCATCAAACAACGAAGAAATATACGCGTGTATGGAGCTCGGCAATACCGGCGCGTATTCGTATCCGACAGGAGAAAAGTATGCAATGGCTTTGATGGCGACAAATGTATATACAAGACCAATGAGTCCAACAAGATATGCCTGACGCCTGTACGCAGGACGAGCGATAAATATGGCGCTCAGTCCAATCATAGCGATGCCCATATTTTCCTGGGTTCCGAGCGCTATGAAAAAAAGAATCCAAAATGGTAGTGTCTTGCCATACTCCCAAAGGTAGGCTAGCCATGCAAGCATCGCAACGCCAATAATAATCGGATGAAAATCAAAGTAGATACCATATTGAATTCCATAAAAAATGCTATACATGACACTAAGAAGCGCCGCACACCACTCACATTGGAGGCGTTTTTTGGCAATGAAATAGATGGGAAATATGGACGATACAATCGCCATACTTTGAAATATAAGAAGACTTCGTACATCATCCCAGAGATACATCCCTAACCCAAAAAGTGGAAGTGTGAGTACGAAATGATCTCCAAATATGATCCGTTCTCGGACGGTATTGAACGCTCCTAGTCCATGGAGGATCTTCCAAATGGATTGATCGTACAGACCAAGATCGAAGGCTCCTGATTCAAAATGGATATGTCGGATAATGGAAAGAGCACTATACAAGGACGTCAAAACGATGGCGTAAATTATGAGGATCACTAGCAATCGACTTCGAAAAATGCTTTCAATCCGTTGCCACATAGTACATACATCCATCAAAGGTGTTTCGCTCGGAGTACACCTCTATGCGATACATACCAGTCGATGGTTTGTTGGAGTCCCTGATCAAGGGATACTGATGGGACAAATTTCAGCTTTTCTTTGGCTTTTGTGTTATCACTATTTCTCCGAGGACTCCCATCTGGTTTTGATGTATCAAATACGAGCTTTGGATTTTTTTTCGTATAGCGAGAAATTTTCTCCACAAGTGCTCGGATAGATATTTCCTCATCAGTCCCAAGATTCACTGGATCGGCAACAGGATATGTCTCTATCGCCCGTATCATCCCGTCCGCGAGATCTTCTACATAGAGAAATGCGCGCGTCTGATTGCCACTTCCCCATACGACAAGTGGATTTTCATCGCTCAGTATCCGCTCCAAAAGTGATGGGATGACATGGGAATTTTCCGGCCCGAAATGATCCCTCGGTCCGTATGCATTATACGGACGGACGATGCCCACTTTCATCCCATACTCTGACGCATAGTACTGCCCAATCTTTTCTGCCATTCGTTTTGCCCATCCGTATCCCCCATTTGTCTCTTCTGGATTAGATCGATCCCCTTCGGATTCTGGTGTCGGCACGATGCTATCATGAGGATAGACGCATGCTGAGGATACGACGAGAAACCGCTCAACTGATGCACGTCTCGCTCCCTCGATAACCGTCGTAGCAATTCCCAGATTATCTTTAAGCAAGAGTCCTTGGTGTGTACGGTTATACTCGATACCTCCGACATGGGCCGCAAGATTCATCACGACATCCTGACCGCTACATGCCGAGGTGACGACTTCAAGATCGGTGCAATCTCCATCGATAAAGCGTACGTCTCTGGCTAGGTGAGGTATGTTCCGTATACTTCCTTCTGGTAACCGATCAAGGACACGTACCGATGCTCCCATCCGCACCAGTCGCTCCACGACATAACTTCCGATAAATCCGGTGCCACCGGTCACAAGGACGCGTCTATTTTTCCAAAACATATATGTAGTATAAAGCGAAACTTGGGCAGATATCACATTCTATTTCGTATGAGAGGTGGCAGGGTCAAATGATCGGCCGATGACTATCTCACGAATAAGATATCCAACGAATTTGAGTCCAGTTGAAATCGCATACGACGTACTTTGGCCGCCAATGCGATTCCCCTCGCGTGTAGACAGCTCCCGAATAGACATACCGAGTTTCATAGCACGCATACTCATCTGATATTCGATTGCAAATCCTTCTGCATCGAGGTGTAGCCGATCAAACGCAGTTCGCGTGATCGCCCGGTATCCATTGATTGAATCAGTCACATGACCATTAAACAGGAGATTAGCTAGTGCCGTAAATCCTTGATTTGCCCAAGCGCGAAATTTAAACACCTGATCATCTTCTTCATTTCTGCTACCGCGCATGAATCGGGATGCAATAGCTACATCATTTCCTTTTTTGAGTAGTGCAATGAGCTTTGGGATATCTGCTGGATCTTCATTTCCGTCGGGCGAAAAAAACACGAGGTATCTGCCATGACTATGATTGACACCAATACGAAATGCTTCCGACCGTCCCGGCTTCTTTTGGGAAATAACTGGTATGCCGTGTGACGTAAAATATTCAACGGTCCCATCTTTTGACTGATAGTCGACAGCAAATATCTCATCGACACTCCGTTTAGGGACTTTTGATAGTACTGCCCGGACACCTTCTATTTCGTTTCGTGTCAGGATGATGAGTGATGTTTGCACTGATTTCTTTTTCATACGATGAGCTTACTAATTCATCAGATATATAGGAACTTATCATACCAGTGGGAGAATTGGTATACTCTTTTTATGCATCATATTTTCAAAAAGCTACGTCAATTATTTCCAATAATACTCATCCTCTTTGCCGCTATTAGCATCCGCGTGATTTTTTTTACGACATCCCAGTCCCCATACATCACACCAGATGGGTATGGATATCTTGAACTCGGGAAAGAAATGCAAA
>CAZQGM010000097.1:0-5259 GCA_964592885.1 uncultured Gammaproteobacteria bacterium | reverse complement strand
ACAATTATCTTGCTATATCATCCGAAATGTCCGAGACAACCATTATGTTGGTGCCATCTACATATACCCGATTGATTTATTTTTCCCCGAAAAGGCAGAAGAGTATGACGTCGATTTTTCCTGTTGGATAGTTCAGAAAGACTTTGAGGAAGGAAAATATGATGAGATATTCACACGATTGTATGAGTGGCTAATTAATGATTGGCCATTTGAAAAAGACCGAATATATCTCAGAAATGCATTGTTACCAGAAAAATATCGATAAATATTCATGGGAGTCATTTCATCCTAGTATTAAGCACGACGGACTACTAATATATTCCATATGATTCACCTCCAGCGTTTATCTATCGATGATTGGGAGTATGTGCTACAGCTTGAAGTGATGGCATCTTCACCGTTATATTTTGCCTACGATACAAAAGAACAAATAGAAGAATATTTTCGTTTAAGCACTATATACGCAGTTTGTTTGGATACTATCCGGATTGGGAGTGTTTCATATCTCCTCGAGGACGACGATACCGCTGAAATTGGAGGATTAATAATTGAGGCTAACTATAGAGGTCACGGGTACGGGGGGAAAGCGGTCAAGGAGTTAATAGCACTTTTACCACATATTCGGCGTTTTTATCTTTTGACACATCCCAAAAATTCCGCTGCAGTTATTTCTTATTTAGAGATCGGTTTTGAAATTGCTGGATGGAAAGATAATCCATTTAACGATGGTCAACCGAGAATTCAGTTGGAATTTATACATGATCAAAAGAGTTTCCTTCATGATGAACATCAAAAATAATATCATTTTAGGCTATATCACTTCAGGGCTGACATCTCTGTATTTTTTCTTCCCAATTTGGTACGAATACGAAAGCGGATTTATTCGCCCTGAGATGCTGGTCATCATGTATGCCGTCATGTATGGTGTGACTGTGATTCTGGAAATTCCTACTGGAGCACTCGCTGATCGTATCGGTAGGAAAACGACGATCTTATCAGGATATGGGCTTCAGGCAGCTGCGTACATAGCGATGGGAATGGCGCGCGATGCATCATGGATTTGGGGTGCATATTTACTATTTAATATCGGTGAAGCGCTTATATCGGGGGCGAGGACGGCCCTGATGTACGATACCTATAAAGAAATGGGACAGGAACATAGGTATGCATCATATAGCGCGACATCGTCGCTTATTTTGCGAATCGGTATAGTAGTATCGTCGGCAATAGGAGGATACATTTTTCTTATTAGGCCTGGTGCGCCATACATTATGACCGGCGTGCTTTTTGCCGGCGCATGTATCATCACGTACTTCATGAAGGAGCCATCGATTGATTCTGAGAAATTCTCATGGAATGGATATGTCACACAAACGAAAGATGGGATCAAAGAATTACTAAAAAACTCGACAATCAGGATCACATCTCTTTATTATCTCGTGATTGGGGGACTGACCTGGTACTACCTGTACTATCTATTTACGGCGTACATTACAGAACGAGATTTCTCTGCAGTATCTCGGGGATGGGTATCTTCGGGAATCTCCATAATGATAGGTATCGTCCTATTTGTCATCACGAAAAAAATCGCACTACCAAAGGCATTTCTCATATACGCATTTCCACTCTGTATGATGATCGGATATCTTCCTGCGACTATCGCTCCTATGTGGCTTGTTCCTATTCTTGCCTTTTTCCCATACGTAGCAGGGGCTGGACGGCACATTTTCTTAGATCAGATGATCAATGATATGGTGGTGTCAAAAAATCGTGCAACTGCACTATCTGTTTTAAATATGGGAGTTGGAGTGATATTTATCATTCTGTCCTTTAGCCAGAGTCTGCTCCACGCAGAAAAGCCGACTCTCATCATGATGCCAGCTCTTGGAATTTTAACAGTCCTCGTAGCATTGCCGATTGCATATATGCTTCATCGACACACAAAAACAATGTAATCGTAATTTATATTTATGTTCTATAGATATCCATGCAGACTTTAGAGGGAGGAATTCACGTGAGATATTGCCCATGATTCATGTGTTATACCGATATAAATAGTCGCACACCCTGTTACTCACTAAGGACCTCAGAGGAGGTAAGAAAAGTGCGTATAGATTGCTCACTAATGTTGATCGACGGATGGAGATAGACATACACATACCCATGGTTTTCGATTGCAGACAAACGTATTGGCTTTTCAAAAGAATCAGAAATTGGAATGGTATGATCTTTATATGCTTTACTAGTCCCCGTAACGATGCTGACATGTCTAGTTGGAATATGAAAGTGTGTTGCAAACGAGTCAGAGAGTTCAGCTGTCCCATGGTGAGATTTGAGTAGTGATGCAGTATTCATCGACGGGCTGACAATTGTTTGTTTATATGCGAGTGTATACATGTTCCACAGATTCATTTCTTCGACAAGTGATGTGATTTCGGGTATGCGTGACTTTTCAAGGTACTGCATTGCACCCATATCTGTCATGTCAAAAAAATCGTCAGTAAGCAGGCTATGTTTTTCGGCAATTGAGAGTGCCCGAGTTATCATGGCAGCAGGAGACATATTCACGTCACTATAGACGTATTCATACGCCGTTTGACGATCCCGTTCCCACCCAGACATCCATGACGAGTCGACACCTTCCATTGTGAGCGTATTGTTTTTGATTCTGTAGCACGCTGCAATCAATTGAGAATCGTACTCTGCCGTGGATATAATGCCACCACTGAGGTTCCATCGAAGCGAATTATCGAGATTATCCACATCAATTGTTCCGGCAAGCATGTCTGAATAAGGCAAGAGAGCACCGCTGATAAGTTTGACGACTCGTTCCGGATTCCCACCAATTGATTGTATGATTGGCGATATATCACTCCGACGTATCATGGGTCCGGTCGC
The DNA here is from genome assembly GCA_964592885.1 of uncultured Gammaproteobacteria bacterium. GTDB lineage: Bacteria > Patescibacteriota > Microgenomatia > UBA10105 > UBA927 > CAZERT01. Next base: position 2,361 of record CAZQGM010000097.1, on the reverse strand, counting down.
TTCTTCGTGTGTGTGGTCCATGATTCGATACTGAAACGGATCAGATACGTGGGCAAATGGGGGAGTGCCGATGTCATGGAGAAGTGAGGCAATCAGCATATCTGTACGAATTTCTGCAAAGTCTGGATGTCTTGTGGCTATATCCGCCAAGTGACAAACAGCAAGTGAATGTTCAAACCGACTTGCAAATGTTCCCGACGGCAAAAGCCACGGCGGGACAGCAGATAGAGAAACATGATGAAGTCGTTGAAGTTCTTTTGTATGTAGTAGCGGCTCAAGGATTTGAGGAAACTCAAATGAACCGAAAATTCTGTCAGTAATCGTCATGTGGCGAGAATACCACATGCACATAGAATTACAAATTACCCTTCGATAAACTCAGGGTAAACTGAAGTATGAAGTATGGCAATTACAAAAGTACGAACTGAGATTCAATATCATATATATGACACACCAGCGGCCTGTCCTGCAGTCGGATATGACGTTATTTTAAAAAAATAGTGTATAAAATGGTTATACACGTGTCGGCATGTGACGGCGATGGTCGTCAGAGTACGTTTATAGGCTTCCGAACAGTATAATTAACTGAGTATGGTTCGAGCTTTTCCAAATACTGATAGCGCAAAACGCAATATTCCCGTCTTTATAGTGACGGAAATATTGGCGTCTCTCATGTTCCACGTTCCAGTTTGGGTAGCGTTTGAGTTGCAATACATAACACTTGGGCAACTTGCCCTTGTCGAAGCGATTATGCAGGGAGCACAGCTCGTGTCCGAACTTCCTACAGGTGCTATCGCGGATTTACTTGGTAAAAAAACATCTATAGTAATCGGGAGGGGGCTTGGAATTATCGCATTACTTTTTTATGCGTCTTCTCATACATTTATGGGATTTGTCGTCTATGCACTTATATCTGGGTTTGCAGACTCGTTTGTATCAGGCGCCAAAGATGCCCTTATCTATGATTCACTCAAGGAAAGTGGAAAAGAATCTGAATATGCAAAACTCTCATCACGAACATCTCTGTATTTTCAGATTGGACTGGCATGTGCGATCCTCATAGGAGGATACCTAAGTATCTACGGATATGTCTGGGCCATATACGCAACGCTTGCTGCATGTATAGTACAGTTTTTTCTGAGTTTTCTTTTTGTCGAACCGAAGATCGATACGATCAAATTTACAGTGTCGTCGTATATCCGGCAAATACGGATGGGTTGGAATGAAATCACGAAAACTCCGTATATCCGTGAGATATCTGCGTTTTATGTGGCTGTCGGTGGTATCACCTGGTCGGCGATGATGTTATTTAATACATCGCTTTTGACCACGATTGGGTATACAACATTTCAGATAGGGATAATCTTAAGTGTCATCCGCATCATAAATGGGACAGTCCTTTTTCGAGCATTGCATCTGAATACTGTAGTGACTAAACGAAGAGCGTATCTTTTTTTTCCAATCCTCATGATCATCAGTTATTTGCCTGGGATATTTTTATCAAAAGAACTCGCAGTTATTGCTGTAGCTGGTTCAATCTTTGCATCGTCAGCGCGGTGGATCATCCTAGGGGCATATGTAAACGAACACTATGATTCAAAAAATCGTGCGACGGCGTTATCGATGTTATCTATGATCATCGCATGTGTCGTCGTCGTATTTGCACTCCTGACTGGGCTGATCACGACGTATTTTGGCGGGATTCGCGGTGTGTATACGATTCTTGGTATCTGTTCTTTAGGCATCGTTCTTCCACTTGGACTTCGAATTCGTCAGCGGTATCATTAAACACTGCGTGATGCTCTGTTCAACCTCGGGATTGTATGAATGCGGAGGGTACCTACCTCATATGTAGTACTACCGGTGGATATTTATGTCATATCGTATGGAAATATATGACTGATTAGTCACCCCCAGAAGATTCTCAAATGTATATTTGGTATACTTACACGCAATATGGGAGCAAATGAAATACGGAAAGCTTATTTTGATTTTTTTGTATCCAACGGACATGTGCTTATACCGTCCGCTCCTCTCGTGCCCGAAAACGATCCGACAACCTTGTTTAACAGTTCGGGGATGCAGCCGCTCGTCCCATATCTCTTGGGGGCTCCGCACCCACAAGGCAAGCGCCTCGTCGATACGCAAAAATCAATCCGTTTACAGGACATCGAAGAAGTTGGAGATAACCGACATACGACATTTTTTGAAATGCTTGGCAATTGGTCCCTTGGCGACTATTTTAAAGAGCGTCAACTTCCGTGGATCTTTGAATTTTTGACAAAAAAACTTGGGCTCGATCCTACGCGGCTGTACGTGACCGTTTTTGAAGGAAATGAGTCAGTTCCAAAAGATACAATA
>CAZQGM010000096.1:0-5277 GCA_964592885.1 uncultured Gammaproteobacteria bacterium | reverse complement strand
ACCCGCCTTGGGCTCGATCTTGCAGGTGGCTCTCATATCGCGCTTGAAGCGGATATGAAAGGGATAAAGCCGGAGGAGCGCAGCGATGCGCTTGAGTCAGCACGACAGGTGATAGAGCGGCGTGTGAATTTTTTCGGTGTCTCTGAGCCAGTTGTCCAAAGCGCTAAATCAGGGGATACATATCGTGTGATCGTTGAACTGCCTGGTGTGACAAATGTCGATGAAGCCGTGGCGCTTCTGGGGCAAACGGCTCGACTCGAATTTAGACAGTTCAAACCAGGCCAAGAAGCTACAATCTCTGCGTACTATGATCCGATCATGACCTACACCACACCAACAGGTATCACGGGGAAAGATCTGTCAAAAGCGCAGTTAAGCTTTAATAGCCAGACCGGGGAGCCTGAAGTCGCCATCAAATTCACGAGCGATGGAGCGAAAAAATTTAGCGACGTGACGACTAAATTGATAGGGAAACCGCTTGCGATTTATCTTGATGATATGCTCATCACCGCTCCGCGGGTCAATACACCGATCACAGACGGCGAAGCGGTCATTACCGGAAGCTTTACCACAGAATCAGGTAAGCAGCTTGCTCTCCAGTTAAATGCAGGTGCACTTCCTGTGCCGGTATCCGTCGTCGAAAAGCGGACGGTTGGAGCGACGCTTGGCGCAGAATCAGTCGCGATGAGTGTACGGGCTGGACTCATAGGGCTTGGATTTGTCGCCGTTTTTATGATCCTTCGATATGGATGGCTAGGACTTATTGCTGACCTTGCACTGGTCATGTATACGCTCATATCGATTGCTCTCTATCGTTTGATCCCGATTACATTGACACTCCCTGGTATCGCAGGATTTATCCTTTCGATCGGTATGGCTGTTGATAGTAACATCCTCATATTCGAGCGATTTTTTGAGGAAAAACGACGTGGAAAGCCGTGGCAACTTGCTATGGAGCTAGGGTTTGGCAAAGCATGGGAAAGTATCAAGGATGCCAATGTGACGACCATTATCACATCAATCATCCTTTTTAATCCAGGCAACTGGGACATATTTCCAAGCTCTGGTTTGGTCAGAGGATTTGCGGCGACACTATTTTTAGGAGTCGTCACGAGTCTATTTACTGGTATCGTCGTCACTCGTACATTTATCCGCGTCCTATATCGGGAGAAGACAAAAAAAGTCAATTGATTTTGTAATGCATAAAGGCAAAAAGGTATCTATATGATTAGGTTTAGTAAATTCATCTGGCTGTATTTCTTAATTTCCGCCTGTGTATTGGTACCGGGTATCATATCGCTTACGAGATATGGGTTTAAGAAATCCGTTGACTTCACTGGGGGGACACTCGTAGAGGTTCGCTTTTCAGGGAGTACTGCAAAAGCGATAGCGGAAGAGAGTGCAAAAAAGGCAAACCTCGCCGTTTCATCCATGGCACAGTCCGGCACAAATCAGTACCTGATACGATTTGCAGCATCCACAGACGAGTCGATTGCGTCATTTTCTTCTACGCTAGCTTCACTTGATAGCAAAAGCGAGATACTTCGAAAAGATACAGTTGGTCCGGTGGTAGGTAAAGAACTATTGACCAAGGCCATAGGTGCATCGATCGTCGCTGTCATTGCCATTTTACTATATGTCGCATACGCATTTAAAAACTACAAATTTGGGATATCAGCCATCATTGCACTGTTTCACGATATGCTTATCATGTTCGGGACATTTTCACTTCTCGGTCACTTTGCCGGAGTGGAAGTAGATACACTCTATGTGACGGCATTTCTCACTACCATGAGCTTTTCGGTTCATGACACGATTGTCATTTTTGACCGGATACGCGAATATCGAAGACGCGATACTAAAACGTCATTTGAAGTCATATCCGATCGTGCGCTCACTGAGACGATGGGACGATCACTCGTCAACTCATTTACCATTATCTTCATGCTTTTATCGCTTGTCCTGATGGGTGGTGAAACGGTTCGTTGGTTTGCTGTCGCACTTTTGATAGGCACTGTGACCGGAACGTACTCATCGCCATTTGTCGCTACGCCATTTCTTATCCTCTGGGACCGATTTGAGCAGAAGAAAAAGGGAATGCGATAGAAAAACTTCTTTTTATCCAAGTGTATCTTCAGAAGGGACTTTAGTTTTTGTTGTTGGCACGGTTGGTTGGATTTCTTTTAGTCGTGCCAAAAGTAGTTCCCGTTCATTTATGAGCGTGCCTTCCTCGACTTCGGCAAATAGCATATCTAGTGCATTTCCGATGATGGGACCGGGTTTGCATCCATACGTTTCCATGACGTCTCGTCCATTGATTTTTAAATCTGTCACAGAAAATGGTTGTAGTTGTACTTCTATGAGGCGTTTTTTAAATAGCTCAAGTCTCCATGATGTCTCAAGTGCGCCGCCTCCCAGTCGATCGCCTGTCCGAAGTGCAAGCATCGCATCCATGTTCTCTTTGCCTACTCGTCTGATGATTCGGCGTATGGCGCTGTCGGTTTGCCGTTCATCGACAGAGAATTGATGCCACCGTACGAGCGTCAGAAGCAGATCAGTTTCTTTGTTTGAAAGCCTGAGTCGATAGGCGATTTTACGACATAACCGATCAGACATCACCTCATGGTTGAAAAAAGTGATAAGCCCCGTCTCATCGATGCGCTGAGTTTGGGCTTTTCCTATATCGTGAAGTAGTGTCGCTAGTCTCACGATAGGATCGGGAGATGGGCAGAATTTCAGTGCCATGACAGAATGTGTCCCTACATCATATATATGGTGTCGTTTTGGGCTTTTCTGCTCCACACCAAAGCACGCGTCTAATTCAGGCAAAATAATGGAAAGGAGTCCCGTGCTTCGAAGTAGTAATATGCCGTCAGCGGGATAGTCGGTAGCGAGGAGTTTTACTAGTTCCTCCCGGATCCGTTCAGCAGAGATGCGTTTGAGTCCCTCAGCTGTTTTTGTGATCGCTTCCTGGGTCGATGGATCGATCATAAACGCCAATTGGGCCGCAAGCCGTATAGCACGAAGCACGCGGAGTGAATCTTCATTGAAACGGTCGACAGGATTTCCAACAGTCCGGATGATCTTCTTTTGTATATCCTCCTGTCCATGAAACGGATCGATGATAGTGACGCCATCGTACGCAATTGCGTTCATGGTGAAATCTCTTCGGGATAAATCTTCTTCCACCGTTTTTCCCCATGTGACCGTGTCTGGATGACGGCCATCAGCGTATCCATTTTCACTTCGGAATGTCGTGATTTCATAGATCTCTTTTACCGTTGGCTCTATCGGTGATTCCTCTTTCCTGTTTCCTGTTTCCTGTGTAATAGTATCGTATATTTTAATTCCCACTGTTCCAAATTGGTTATCATAAAAGCTATCAGGAAAAAGCGCCAGTATCTCTTCTGGGGTTGCATCGGTCGTAAAGTCCCAATCTTTTACCGGCATATTCATGAGGACATCACGGATCGATCCGCCGACAATGTATCCCTGATGTCCGGCATTTTTCAATGTGGTTAATGTATTGGTTACATCTGGTGGTAGTGTAATAGTCATGAATTCATTGTCATCGCGGATGACCCTCTAGTATAGCGTAAAAAGGGACGTGGCGATCGTATTATAGAGATTGTCACGATGCGCTCTCGCGGATCTCACAATGACAAACACTAAACTAAAGGCGAGTTTATCTCTATCGGTATGATAGCATATGGTATATGAAACGCTGGAATATCCAAAGTTTGGATCGGATTGACGAGACATGGGGGGTTGACGATATTCTCGACGTGCTTCTCGGAAATAGAAACATTTCTTCAAAAGAAAGCAAACAACTTTTTTTGTCTCCGTCGCACCCCAACGATATCCCTCTATCGGACGTCCATATTGATAAAACCTCCATGGTAGAAGCCGTAAAACGGATTTGGGCCGCTGTATCCACAAACGAATCAATTGTCGTATATGCCGATTACGATGCAGATGGTGTGTCAGCCGGATCCATCATGTGGGAAGCAATTCACGCAATCGGCGGCAATGTCATGCCATACATTCCACACCGGGTCGATGAAGGGTATGGATTATCCCTAAAAGGCATTGATGCAGTAATTGAGCAATACCACCCGACGCTCATCGTCACCGTTGATCACGGCATCACCTGCCATACGGAAGTCGCATATGCAAAAAGCAAAGGAATAGAGGTCGTCGTTACAGACCACCACGTACAACCGGAAATCGTTCCGGATGCAACTACCGTGCATACGACGAGTTTATGCGGTGCTGGTATCGCTTGGTTTGTCAGTAGGGAACTGTTCGCCTTTGCAGCAAAAGAACCAGATACAGATAAGAAATCGATATCGAGGAATGCGGAATTTCTTATCGATCTTCTATCGCTTGCCTGTATCGGAACAATTGCTGATATGGTGCCGCTTGTCGGCGCGAACCGATCGATAGCGAAATACGGTTTGGAGAAACTTCGAAAAACGTCCCGTCCGGGGATCGTTGCTCTGGTGAGAAGTGCAGGGATAGATCAATCACAACTATCGTCCATAGATATATCGCATATGATTGCACCACGGATAAATGCCATGGGGCGGCTTGAACATGCTCTCGATTCCTTACGGTTGATGTGTACGAGAAATGCCGATAGGGCGCAGGAGCTTGCCAGTCTTCTCGGCAGTACCAATAAAGACCGACAGCAACTGACCGTCGATGCCACGACGCATGCACTTGCGATAGCGGAAAAAGATGGCATCGGTAAAGTCATTGTCATCTCCCATGAATCGTATAACCAAGGGATTATTGGACTGGTCGCGGGGAAACTTGTCGAACGGTATTATCGTCCGAGTATTGTGTTATCGGTTGCCGGGGATCTAGCGAAGGCGTCCGCGAGGTCCATCAGGGGATTTAATATCATAGAGGCGTTACGGGCAAATTCGGATCTGCTTCTCGACGTTGGAGGGCATCCGATGGCTGCAGGGTTTACCATGGAAACGACAAAAATCATGCTGCTTCGTGAGCGGTTAAATATATTGGCAGAACGAGAGTTGACAGAAGAACTTATGATGCCGACAGTGATGATAGATGCCGAACTTCCGGCTCCATGCATCACGGAGAATTTATGGAAAGAAATCCGGAAGATGGAGCCGTTCGGACTTGGCAATTACGAGCCAGTATTTATGACGCAATCGGTAACGGTTGCAGATACCCGATTAGTCGGACAGACTGGAAAGCATTTGAAATTAAAAATCAAATGTTCATCTGTAGCCATGTCGGACATAGTTT
>CAZQGM010000095.1:0-5360 GCA_964592885.1 uncultured Gammaproteobacteria bacterium | reverse complement strand
ATAGACTCGTTTTTCCTTTATAGCACTTTTTATCGGAGTCTGTTTTTCACCGATCGCAGATAACACCGTTTCTTGATTTTTTTTCTTTTGTTTGTTTGTGCTTTTTTTTTCTAAATTCACACTTGGTAGAGCGCGTTTATTTCGCCTCTTTTCTATTTTTGTTTCTTTTATAAAACGAGCTTCAGACTGAGTCCGTGCGTGCAGATTTCTTCTAATCCTCTTTTTCTCCAATACATGATTACTTTCTTTTATTCGTTTCTTTCTTGTCACGTTGGGATCATGAGCCAATTGTTCAATGAGAAGTGGGAATGCCGCAGTTCCTACTGCCGTGGTATGAATAAACGATAGTGCGTGCTCTACACGATCCAAATTCCTCAAAAACTGAGTCGCGATTTTTCTTCTTTCAGTGTTCTTTGTATTTAGTTCCGCATCTCTATGTCGCATACCACTCTCCGAACGTGTTTGTGTTTCTCGTTGCATCTTATCGTTCATCCTCTTTTCCCAGTATTTTTTTATTGATTTTGCCGTATATGAGATTTCGTTTCTGATGGAATTAGTTACCATCATTCCTTGATCGATCGTGTGTTTGATCACACGATCAACTGAAGATTGTTGAATGTCTCTGGGGATATCTTTAGAAGGTTTACTATGGTCAGATTCCTCCGATCGCTTAATAAGTACATACGAAAGCGCGCTTTTTTCTACTAATGCATGGTCACCAAAAAGACGCACTGCAATCTCTTTCTGCTGCGCAAATGTATACGGCGAATCTTTTGAGATAGTATTGACGATTGAATATGTGAATCTGTTCTCATTATCGACTTTTGCAATCCGAAAAAGCTGCTCTTGACCCCGAGACTCTACAAATCCTCCCGTGACCTGATTGGCTCCAGACAAAAGCGCTTCGCGAATGGCTCGCATTGTCTCAAGTTGAGCCAATGATTCAGAGGAATCCATGACTGCATGGTATCGCTCTGGTGCTTCAAGGATATTTCTTCCGGTTGTTTTATATCGAACTTCTCCGTCTTCGATCGTCATCTCAGCTGAAGCGACTGCGTATTCACCAGAGACACCTAAATTAGCATCTTCTATTTGCTCCGCAGCCCGATTTTCTTTATATTGCGTCCGATATTGTTCCGCTACGAATTTTTTTAGCCAGAAATCATTTCTTCCCGGATGAGTGTTACGAGCCCGATCCATATCCAACCGATACGAAAGCAAGTTCATTGACTTATCACTCACTTCGTCATCAGGTATTGATGTGGTTTCACACTTACATGCCATAAAAAAATCCCCTCAACTCCGAGGGGATCGTCATTTTGTAATTACGATTTTTTTTAAAAAAAATTCATCAATGAATACCTACTAGTGTTCATTGATGAAACAAATGAAAATATTCATTCATTTGTCATTCGTAATTATATTGACTAGTCCTGCTCGGGACAAACAACGTATAAAGAATCCTAGGGGAGTTCCTGGCTTTCCCCGCCGAGGGCGGGGTCACAGTTGCGGCACAGCGGTGGATTTTCACACACCTTCCTGCACCCCAAGATTCTACCAACAGCCATACAATACCATGAATTACTGCGATAATCCATAGGTGACGTATATATACTGATAGGTCCTCAAATAATGAGTGCGATATACTACATACCATGGATAAACTTGTTGAATTATTGATATTTGGACTACTGCTTGGTATACGCCATGCATTTGAGCCAGATCATCTTGTCGCTGTTTCAACGATGCTCACGAATCAAAAATCTCCTTTTCGAGCTGCGAAAATTGGCGCATTTTGGGGCATGGGACACACTTCATCACTATTTGTTGTGGGGCTTTTGACACTTCTTTTTCGCGTACGTATCCCAGAATATATAGCGAGAAATTTGGAAGGTCTTGTGGGAATCATGCTTATCATCCTCGGGGTCCGTAGCATTATCCAAAGATCTGGTAATTCTACCCACTCTCATGAACACTCACATGGAGAGACGACGCATGATCACACACATGAACATCGAAAGCACATGCACATCCATAGGCACAAACAGTCGTTTTTGATGGGTTCAATTCACGGATTAGCCGGAAGTGGTGCACTTCTCATTTTAGTACTTTCAACGATCAGTTCAGTCATGATAGGAATTTTGTATATACTTATATTCGGCGTTGGATCGATCATCGGCATGTCGATGATGACACTTTTACTTGGTATTCCTTTCGCTTCTTCTATGAAGCGATTTGCACAAGCTGAGCAGATACTTCGAATCACCATAGGTGCGCTCAGCTGCATATTTGGCGCGGTTATTGTATACAGAACGTTTGTGTAACACACAAAAAAACGTTTTATTTTTTAAATGAGCCTTTCCAAATCGCTTCAGTTTGATGTGTCCGTGCTCCAGTAGACCGAGCGAGTACAAATAAGTAATCTGACAGACGATTGAGATATTGAAGTAGCAGCGGATCAATGGGTAGTGATGTGCTATTTTTTTTCAAAGCGACTACGAGTCGTTCTGCTCGACGACAAACAGAGCGAGCGATATGAATGATCGCTATATCTCGCGTAGGCCCCGGAAGAATAAAGTTCGTAAGTTGGGGTAGTAGTGCATCCATCCGATCAATCGCCTGCTCCATCTCTGTAATCCTGTCACTTAATCCTGATATATCAACTGGTGCGCTTGAAAGCGCTGCGCCAATTGAAAATAAATCAGATTGAATGTGTGTAAGGGTCGATTCATTTTGGCTCCCACCTTCTATCGCTCCTATATATCCTATGTAGCTATTTAATTCGTCAATTGTTCCAGTGACTTCAAAAAGTGGGTCACTTTTTGACATACGTACACCACCGAACGTTCCTGTTTCTCCAGTATCACCGGTCTTGGTATATATTTTCATATGATCAATGGAGGTATAGTTTTTCTACTGGTCATACAAATGACACATCACAAGAATGTGATGTGTCATTTTTTGTATTCAAATTCGATAGAACTGTTTTAGATATGCAGTGCTCACACCAAAGATATCAGCATTCTGAATATCCACAGCTATAGCATTTTTTACAGGATTCCTCAAAGACAAGGGATCCATCACCGCACTTTGGGCAAATATCGACAGTTACCATGCGTTTTTCTTCTCGCACTGTCGCTGGTTGATGATGAGCAGATGCCTCAATTTTTTCGAGGATTGCAGCCATATCTTTTTTTGGATCCTCGGTTGATTGCACACTATCAGGCTTTGTACCCACTTCATTGAGTCGGTGTTTTGGAAAAAAACCAAAATGCCGATCGATAACCTTGGCAACTGCGTCAGGAAGTGACCGTACACGGTTTTCGCCAAATCCCATACTTCTAGCTCCACCGATACCAACCAATTCTGCAGCTATTTTCCGTGCACGTTCAACTGCTGGAACAGGTGATGACATTCGGAGGATAAGCGAGATGAGCCGTCCAACTGCTTCGGCCATTGCTGTGACATCAGATCCAGCTTTTCCTACATTGATAAACATCTCAAGTGGTTGATTACCGCCATTGGTGTTGATTGTGACATACGCTTGTCCAATCGGTGTCTCCATTTGATATGTCGATCCATTGACGACGGCTGGACGTGGTTTCACCTCCACCATCTGGACTACTGGTTTTTCTTCTTCTTTCTTTTTATCAGTGTCTGTACGTGTCAACACACCTGCTCGAGAACCTTCTCGCATGTACGCGATACCTTTGCATCCAAGTTCGTATGCAAGTGAATATAAACGTTTCACATCTTCGACCGTGTGTGTGTTCGGAGCATTAACTGTTTTACTAATCGATGCATCTACGTATTTCTGGATAGCTGCCTGTACATTAACGTGATCTTCCGGAGATAGATCATTTGCAGAGACATAGTAGGCTGGTCTCTCTTCTTTTTTTGGCTCTCTCCCTTCACGACTTTTAAATTCTGCAAACCACTCATCATAAAGCGGATGCCGCATGATGTGTTCTCCAAGCCTATCCCGGCGGATATATTCAAATTCATACACTGGCTCGATGCCAGATGATACACCAGCCATCATCGAGGTACTCCCTGTTGGTGCTTGCTGTAACAAAAGTGAATTTCTGATTCCAAACTTTTTGATCTTCTTTTTAATGCTATCTGGGAGTTGTGATACGAAATATCCTTTCAAATGCTTTTCTATATCAATTTTTGGAAACGTACCTTTTTCTTTGGCAATATCAGCAGACATATCATATGCACTGTCACGAATCGTCTTATAGATTTTATCAATCACAACCAAACTCTCTGGGGATCCATAGCGAAGCTTCATTTTGATGAGGGCATCCCCAAGTCCCATGGTTCCAAGTCCGATGCGACGTTCTCCTAGCAACTGTCTTTTTCGGATTTCTTCAAAGACATATGTATCGACATCGACGACATCATCTTGGAAACGAACGCCTATTCGCGCTACTTCCGCTAGCCGTTCGTAATCAAATGATCCATTTGGTCCAACAAGCGCTGCTAAATTGATGGAGGTCAGATTGCACACTCCCCAATATGGTAACCCTTCTTCTCCACATGGATTGACACAGTTTACGAATTCCCAATAGTAGTTATTAAACTGTTTGTTATAGCGCTCCATGAAGACGACGCCCGGCTCTGCTGATGCCCATGCAGCTTTAGCAACCAGATCCCACAGTGCTCGTGCTTTGATGGTTTTGACTACCTTTGGTGTTTTTCCAAGTGCAATCCAATTTGGAAGATATCCATCCCATTTGGCATCATAATCAGGGTCATCCTTATCTGGAAAAACGAGATCCCAATCACTGTCATTTTTTACAGCTTCCATGAATTTATCAGACACACAGACAGATAGATTTGCGCCATTGATTTTACTCAAGTCCTGTTTGACAGTGATAAATTCTTCGATGTCAGGATGCCAGTCCCACAACATAAGCATCAATGCACCGCGCCTGGTACCACCTTGTTGGATGATATCTTTGGTTGCGACTGAGAATAGCTCCGCCCAATTGATCGGGCCGCTAGAAAATCCATTTACTTTATTGACTCGTGCGCCTCGTGGTCGAAGGCTTGAAAGATTGATGCCTACTCCTCCACCGCGTGCCATGATCTCTACCATATTCCCAAGTGTCTCAAGGATGCCCCCCCGGGAATCCTTTGGGGATGGAATGACGAAGCAATTGTAATACGTGACTTTATATCCAGTCCCGGCTCCCGATAAAATACGTCCACCTGGAACCAAGACGAAATCTCTCATTGCGTCATAAAATCGTTCTTCCCATATATCTCGATTTGCTTTATCTTCAGCAAGGGCAATGGAATGCGCAACACGTCGCCACATCTCTTCAGGATGCGTCTCCACCGCTTTACCCGCC
>CAZQGM010000094.1:0-5382 GCA_964592885.1 uncultured Gammaproteobacteria bacterium | reverse complement strand
GGGAGTGGGGTTGAGGGTGATATAGTTTGATCATGTCCTATAATTATCCTATAACGATGTGGATAAGAGTTTTCACGATATTTGACGATACATTTCACGAAATTATAGGATATGTCTGATCCACGTCTAGGTCACTGGTAGTTTTGAGCGTAGTAGTGTAGTTATAGGGCTATATTATAAGCCTATAACTATTTGTTCTACCCGCCACCTCTCTTCTGTACTCGTTTGTGCATAGTATTACATACTCCTATGCGTACGCTCAGAAACACCGAAATAGACCGTTCTGACGCGCTATTTGGTACACTATTATCAGGGGTAGGGTTTGATTGCTAATGGCTCGTTTCGTATATCGGAGCGTAGTATTGCGCACGTGCTACGTTTAGTAGCCTGAAAAATATCTATTTGGACTGTTCTGACGCGCTTTTTTCTGTTCCACTAGCGTGAGAGTGTAGTGTAGATCTGTATAATTAGCCTCAAAATTATACATTTGGAGCGTCATTATGCTCCAAAATGGACATATTTGATAAAACCCGAAACCTACCGATGGAGATAGCCGCCTCAGAAGTATCGAGATAGCGCGTCAGAACGCGCCAAATTCGTCATATTTGAGCGTGTCATTGATAAAAATGCGCGTATACAAAGATGCGTGGAAATGTGTACACATTGTTGCACATCAAGTGACGTTGTTTACGTCGTCCAAAGACAGAGAAGAATACAGCATAGCTGCCAACGTAGCCTTCCTGGGTCTTCTCTTTACGGTGTCTCTACATTATCTATGGTAACGCGCCTTTGCCGAATCCTTTTGAACCTACAGTCGGCGTGTTTTGCCTCTGGTGCACCGAACCCATGAGGCGTGCGGTGTGATTGGTAGATAGCTTTGAGTCTCTCTCCGGAGAACACCCTCGATACGGCATACATGAGAATCATATAGATATCTGTCAGTGGTTGACGTTACAAATACGTAGTGTCAACGATATAGAAACTCGGTCGGGAATGAATGTGTCATATGTCGCACAATAATACTTTTACGACATCTGAACGTGGGGTTTAGCCTCAAACAGCGTTTTGTAGGCGTCCAATTGTTTGTCAATTTCCTCGTATATTTCCTGTATTCTACGTGTTCTATCGTCTCGCTCTTTGTTTGACAATTAACTACACATATATGTAACTTCTAGCTGTTCCATGCCCTGTGGCCCAGACATCGGTTTTTAGGTCATCATCACCCTCGCTCCACTCCCCTTTTTGAGGCTAATTAGCCTCAAAATATAGTGATACGACATCACGCATACCTACATACAATATGATTGATACGTCTCTACGGGGCGTATTCGGGTATCGTTATGAAGCATCGGGCGCGTTTGCCCTGATGAGGGGGTATGTCACCGTGGTGTTTTTGGCTGAATCGACGAGATCACAAAGACAGGCATAGTTTGCGATATGGTCAGTAGACGGTTCGACAAGTGCATATACATCAGATCGATCTATAAATTGTGCCAAAAGTTGCCGCATTTCTAGTCGATTTGGGATAGAGACATCGGTATCAAATATGGGATTTTCTAGACTGTCATGGAAATCTAAGCCTCCTGACGGGACTTTGGCAAACCCAACATGGAGAAGTCTCGTTCGTGCCGCATAGTGGGTCGTAAAGGCTGTCACGTGACCTAGAATGGCCGCTCTGTCCGTACCGCACACTGCTGCAGTGTGTCCAAAATCATTGGCAATGGCAATGGTAGGTATCTGATCAACGATATCGACCATGGAGAGCTCATATATGTCGATCGCATCTGTCAGATCATGTGAGCCATAGTGTGAATCATCTTTTTTGACCCGCTCGGGTACGGTTTCAACGGTCAAAAGGATTCCCTTGGAGATCGCATAGTCATTGAGGTGGTTCAGATTTCTCGTCACCGTCGGATATGCAGTTTCTACAGGAATTGGTGTGCCGATATCTCCAAATTGCCGATCACGATACGAAAATTGTACTTTTGCCCGAGAACCCGGATGGATATTCACGTAGACGGCATGGATCTTTGCCGCCATATCGATAGTTTGCTTGATCGATATGAGTGTCTCATCAGTGATACGGTCATGTTCAAACGCAAGCGATGGCCAGTACGTATCATCAACGGCAGACCAATGATGGAGCCCTATGGAGACATGATGGTCAATCATGTAGGGAAAGAGCTTTGCATAATCATCGGGTCTATCTGGCCGAAACCACACTTCAGCAAATGGCGCTTGGGTTTGCTCCAAGTCATGAATACTGGTGCATTGTGGTCCGACTTTGATACCAAGAATCATAGATTTAATTACCAATTACCAATTACCAATTACCAATTTCAAACTTCAAATTTCAAACTTCAAATTTCAAACATGTGTATTATACTTGATTATATATGGATCAACCGAAACTAGGCTTTATCGGATGCGGACGGCATGCGACTATGTGTCTTTATCCATCGCTTGAGGCGGCAGGCATTCGCCTTGCGGCAGTATGTGCGGCACATCTCGATCACGCAGACTCGGTTGCCAAAAAATACGACGTTCCGCATGCGTATGACGACTACCATCAGATGCTTGAAAAAGAGCACCTCGATGGGGTATGTGTCGTCGTATCGGAAGCAAGCCATGTACAGATAGTCTTGGATTGTCTATCAGCAGGCGTGCATGTCTTTGTCGAAAAACCGGTCGGATCAACTGTTGCAGATGCCAAACGAGTCGCGGATGCAGCTGACAATGCAAAAAAGTTCGTCCAGGTCGGCTATATGAAACGGTTTTCGCCAGTGTATCAAAAAGCCAAAACACTTATAAGCGACGAAACGCGATTTGGTCAGTTAGTATCGGTCCAAAGTACATTTACCTGTAGAAACTTTGGGTTTACTGATGATCGGAATTTTTTACTGAATGCGGCGATCCACAACGTCGATTTACTCCGGCTTTTTTGCGGCGAGATTACGGACATACGAGGATTTAAGCGCGTGATACCCGAAGGCGTGTCGTACAATTTTAGCTTTGCAAGTGCAAACGGCGTGATTGGAACCATGACCATCATGGCACTTCCACCATGGGCACACCGGAAGGAAGAGCTGATTTTGAGTGGGACACGCGGATTTGTGAGTGCGACAGAGCTAAAAAATGTCACATTCCATCCATCGACAACTGATGTAGCGGCGCCACGATGGCAAGTACTGGAGGAACGGGAAGAACGGTTTGCCTCTATGGACTCTACGTCATCTGGGGGGCTTCAGCCACTCTATCTGACCGGATTTGTCGCTGAACTTGCGGCATTTGCCCATGCGGTCAGTACGGGCGTGGCAGCACCTATCAATACCGCTTCAGAAAATGTAAAGACGATGGAGCTATGTGAGCTCATACTTGGGTCACTTCAGGATCCACTTAGCACATCCTAAACTCTAAATTTCCTGTTGCTTATTTTTTCATGATGTCGCACAATAATTATATCTATGGAACATCGATTATTGTACGACCTGATTAATGAATTTCTTGAATATCTTGAGGTTGAAAAAAATGTATCGCGACTGACCGTTCGAAATTACCGACATTACTTACTTCGGTTTTTACAATTTTTGGCAGGACTCCCCTTTTCCACTCCCCTTCTGGTCGTGAAATCTGTCAAAGACCCCAAGGGATTTCGGAGCGATACGAACGTAATCGATATCCCAGATGACGTCAAAGCAATCCCCGCCTCGAAAGTGACCAATGAATCGATTCGACAATTCCGGTTGGCACTATCGAGATATACCGATGATAAAGGCATGTCTCTCAAGCGTGTGACGCAAAACTATCACCTGATCGCCACTCGGTCATTTCTCAAATACTGTACGAAGCGTGATATCCCGATGACTGTATCGGCTGAGAAAATTGATTTGCCCAAAAGTGAAAGCCGCAGTATCAAATTTCTCGAGCGTGACCAGGTAGATCGGCTTCTTGGGATGCCGGAAATTTCGACGCCCGAAGGCCTTCGGGATAAAGCAATCCTTGAGACGCTATTTTCAACCGGGCTCCGTGTCTCAGAACTTGTATCGCTCAATCGTGATCAGATCAATCTCGATAGAAAAGAATTTGGCGTGATCGGAAAAGGCAGGCGTGCTCGAGTGGTATTTCTTTCTGATACCGCCGTTGATTGGTTATCACGCTATTTTTTGACTCGTGAAGATGACCTTGTCCCGGTCTTTATCCGGTATTCTGGGAAAACGCCAGATGAGGGCGACAGGACCGGTAAATCCATCCGGCTCACCGCTCGAAGTGTGCAGCGGATTGTCGCCAAGTATGTGAAAAAAGCACGGCTTCCAATCAAACTTACACCACACGGACTTCGACATAGCTTTGCGACGGATCTTTTGTCAAACGGTGCTGATCTTCGGGCCATACAAGAGATGCTCGGGCACAAAAATATCGCGACGACCCAGATCTATACCCATATCACCAACCCTCAGCTCCGGGCGATTCACGAGAAGTTTCATCATGCAAAAAATCAGGATGCAACGATAGATACTCCCATAAATTGATTTTTTTGATTAGTTCACGCAAGCTATCTTTGATACTGCATCTTTCTATAGATCTCAAGTGCAATCAGTTCCTTGTATATTTCAGCGTACAGATTGAGGATGCTATTTTGTGCTTGTTGACGTGGGCATCCACTTCCTCCATGAATGCGAAGGATATCGTGTATCGTATGGAGAGGAATAGAACTGTTTATCGAGGGCGCGGGTCCATGCGTTTGAATTAAGTCAAGCATAGTGTGCCGGTCTGTGTCTTGTTTTGTATACGGAGCTGGAGATAGTTGTTCATGGCAAGATGAAAACCCTTCAGGTCCGATAGCTATATAGTTATAGCCGGTCCCACATGGTGATATACATGGCTCAAAAAGTCGTAATTTATCAAATACATCCAATGGTGGTATCGCTACTCCGTTCTGAATTAGCCGAAGGATTTCACGAAAACCATTTCGGATGCCCGGTATCATGTTTTTCCATTGCGTCTGCTCGTCCATCTGCTCATCTGTCTGAGGGCGAAATACATTCCATTGGATCGGGATACATATTCGTTCACACTCCGGCGCATCGGCATAGATGTAGTCAGCGTGATGTATGTCCCAAAAATATCGGATAAATTCAGCCATATGTGCGGCGTTGTCCTGTGTGATGACCGTGATAATGTTGTACGGTATGCCGTAGGTGTGGAGCATTTTGAGTGACTGGATGATTCTGGGGAATGTTTTGATAGCCGTGTTTCTGGGATGACGAGCTAAATCTTGCATATCACCAATTCCCCAGAGGCTAACCGCTATCGCGATATCGTATCGCTGTATAAATCTACAGTGTTCTTCTGTGAGCAAGACACCGTTAGTTAGTATCGTTT
>CAZQGM010000093.1:0-5397 GCA_964592885.1 uncultured Gammaproteobacteria bacterium | reverse complement strand
TTTTTTGCTTCAGAATATAGGTATGAATATCGGTTGTGAGCTGATGTGGAATGGCGTTTGGTTGTGTTGTTTTATTCATAGTATTGTGCATACTTTTTTTCTATACCACGAATAATGAACCTACAGGACAAAAACGTCAAGAGACATGTATATCTATCTCTGCACGGACCCACAAATAGGTGACTAGAGCTTAGCGAGGGAGAAGAACCATGAGGATGGCTGTCGTAATTGGCTGGATAACGTTGAGGACCGGCGATGAACCAAAAAGAGGGAATACGAGGATGAGCATCATCGGTAGTCCAAGTCCTTGCAGGCTATGCCACTGGCGTGCTGCTGTGTCAGACAGAAAGCCTTCAACGATATGGAATCCATCAAGTGGGTGGATCGGGATAAGGTTAAACATCATAAGATTGATGTTGATGACCACCATATAGACAAGTGCTGCTTGGGCAATCGACGAAATACCAATAGGCGCCAGAAGATAGAGGATAAGCGCCACGAGACAGGCAAGGAAGAGATTGGACATTGGGCCCGCAAGTGATATGAGTGCGGCATCACGTCGTGGGTTTTTGAGGTTAAATGGATCAAATGGTACGGGTTTTGCCCATCCAAATGGCGCAAATAGGATCATTAGTGTCCCGAGTGGATCTAAGTGTGCTCGTGGATTGAGGGTCAGGCGCCCCATGAGTCGAGGAGTCGGATCACCAAGGCGGTCTGCCGTCAGTGCATGTGCAAACTCGTGGACTGTGAGTGATATAAAAAAAGCGGCGGCAAGGAGAACAAACTCAATCGGGTTATTGATATGAGATAGTAGCATGTGGTATATTATACAGATTCCGTGAAGGAATTGGTATTCATTTCCTTTTTTGGAATTTGGCAATTGGAGCTTGGTACTTAATTTTTTTGAATATATGGCATATACCTGTGATCTTTGCGCGAAAAAAACCCATGCAGGGCGTTCCCATACACATCGACCAGGTGTGGCTGGAGCTCAGTGGAAAAAACGCGCTCAGAAGACACCGCGGACGTTTGCCCCCAACCTGCACTACGTGACACTTCCAATTAGTGGTGCTGCCACACGAGTCAGAGCATGCGCGAAGTGTATCAAGCGCGTCCGATTTGACAACGCAAAAGCAGCGGTCAAATAAGTATCATTCCCGCCCTTCTTTTTTATTCCATCCTACCTGGACAATCGATTTTTCTACGTGATACATATAGATATGTTGACTTTTACCCACTCACCTCATACTATGAGGTTGAAGCGTGGTATAGGTGACAAATGTATGAAAACCCGCACACGATTCACTACAAAAAAACCGCGACCATCACCACAGCTCGATATGGCTGGGTGGCAGTTTCTTTTATTTCTTCTCTTTGGGCTCATTCTCATCGTTGGTGTGATCAAAGTCGCCAATGCATCCTCTGGATTTGATCTCCGGTCAAAAGCAGGGATTATATGTCCACGAGTAAAGATGAGTGATTTGCCAGCGTGTGATGGTGGATATACCTTCCGTCGCGATGTAAATGGGTGTGTCTCTGCATTTTGTGGAAAGTGACCTCATTCTTATGAGGTCATTCCCGTGAGGGCGGGAATCTAGTATATAAAATGGATCCCCGATCAGGTCGGGGATGACAATATCTTATTTTAAGAGATATGCTTCTTTAAACTGGGTAAATGGCACTGGATTTTTCCCTTCAAGCTGGACGGTATCGATAACGAGTTTCTCTCCGTCAACATGGGCAGCGAGTATTTTCAATCGCCGGGCAGTTTTGTTTTGATTATTTTCTGTTTCCCCTGAATTGTTTCCTGTTTCCTGTTTCCTGTGTAGTTGAACTGATATTTCCGTCCACACGCCGGGCCATGGCGACAATGCTTGAATATGTCTCACTATCATCGTCGCTTCGTTTTGATAATTTGAACTTGGAATTTGTTTGGAACTTGGAAATTGGAACTTGGAAATTGTTCCCTGCAATATTGCACTCAGTATGTCCCATGGTATATATCCATCTTGTCTCGTCAGTCGTCTGGCATACGTAGCATTTTCCGTTACTTGTGTGACCGGATCAATTGACCCCTCTATATACGGAGGCAGAAGGTCGATAAGAAGCCCAGTGCCTATATCAAATAATCTGGCTCGCAATTCATCTGGTGACTCACTTTGGGTCACCGGTACTTTTTTTTGACCGATGATGTCGCCTGCATCAAACGAATCGGTGATTTTCGATACCGTGACACCTGTTTGAGCGTCACCAGCGAGGATTGTCCACGGCGTCGGGTCTGTTCCACGCCACCGTGGTAGAAGTGATGGATGGATATTAAGCGCACCAAATCGCGCGTGAGTGATCATATCGCTTGGGAGTTTCACTCCGAAGCTTGCGCTGATGAGAAGATCAGGCGAAAAGGTCGAAACACTATTACTTGCATCAGCATCGGATACAAACTGCCACGGTTTGTCGTGTATGGTGGGTGGGCAAAGGACGGGAAGTTTGTGAGTCACTGCCCAATTTGCTACTGGTGACGGCGTGAGCGTCTGTTTTCTCCCGACGGGTCTCGGAGCATGGGTCATGACTGCCACGATCTGAAGATCTATGTGCGATGACTGCATGGCCATCAGTGCATCAATCACCCGTACTGAGTCTTCTGTCGAACCAAAGAAGATGACGCGAACGCTGTTTTTCATATAGTATTATTCGAGACTCGCGTCATCCTCGCGAAGCAGAGTTTGACTCGGCGAATGCGGGGATCCATCATGCTATGAACATGTTAAATAAACGTGGATTCCCGCCTGCGCGGGAATGACAAGTAAACGGCTTATCTCAGCTTTATCTCCTGCAGTACTTCTTTACCATCTTCGTAGCCTGTTTGGTAGAGTTTGCCGTTTTGTTCAATCACTCGCCGCGTGTAGAGGATGCCATTTATATGATCTGTTTCGTGTTGGATGATCGTCGCTTCAAATCCGTCGAACTGCTCTGTGTGATTTTGGCCTGTTTCATCCTGATAGGTGAGTACTAAACTATCTGATCTATGGACATACCCCCATATGTTTGGGATCGAAAGACATCCTTCTAGTGAATCATTTTTTTTACCCGGTCGCATATCTGGTTCGTTTTGGGAGATGATCACCGGGTTGATAAACGTTCGAATTTCAGCCTTTGGGGTAGGTTTGGTCACAAAAATCCGGTACGGAAATCCTGCCTGTGGCCCAGCAAGGCCCACGCCTTTTGGTTTTTTTGCCTCCGAAAGAGTTTTTTTCATGATCTCTATCATCGAGATAAGTTTCTCATCAAAGACCGTCACCTTTTTTGACGGTGTCACGAGGATGGGGTCAGGGATATGGACGATAGGGACGCTTGTTATTTTCATAGGCTTTTTACTTTACTTCCCTGAGTAACCCGAGGAACTCTTCATCGTTGGGATTGACGGAATTGAGATACCAGGTCAGCACCTCTCGTGCTTTTGCAGGATTTTTCAGCTGGGTATAGAGAAGATAGAGTCCTTTATAGACATCTCTATAGTTTTGTTTGAGTGCTTTGGCGCGGAGTAAATACATTTCTGCATCCGCAGATTTTCCGGCGCGAGCAGCCAGAACCCCTAGGTTATATACAATCTTTGGATCATTCGGAGAGAGACTGACCGCATGTTCTAGCGACGTGATCGCACTTTCTAGATACCCAGGGTCGATAGGTGTCATCGCGTAGAGCACTTTCGTTCGCGTCTTCCAATAGTTGACGTTGTTTGGGCTAATCATGAGTGATGTCTGATTATCTGTCACCGCTTGTTGCGCTAGCTGGGCGGCAAGCGTCGCTTGGCCTGAGTCAATGGCAGAAAGGGAGAGTGTCGACAGAAGCGATGCCCGTTCGTCTCGATAGAGCGGTTCGTCTGGAATCATCGATATAGCCTGGGTCATGTATGGATATGCCTTCGCCGGACTTCCGACGCGATTGAGCCGGTAGCCTGCCGCAAATGTCTTATCCGCGACCCATGAAAGTCCGATGCGGTATATCGTAAATGCACATACACAGGCGACAATGATAGACGCGATGATAGCAAATACCGGTGGGATAGTGACTGTAACCCTGCGATGATTTTTTTGAAGAAGTACGTACGAAACAGCTGGAAAAAGGAAGAGAAATAGCTGAACGATGACGACTGAAAACCCAAAAAAGTTTGTGATCAGGACTGATACCCAGCCAGCAAAAAGAGCGGGGAGAAGTATGGTCAACTCATTGTTCCATTGTTGCCTTGTTCCATTGCTATCATATTTGATATTTTTGGGGTTTATCGTTTGGGTATTGAGATTTTTGGTATTAGAATCCGTTTGGGATTTGAAACTTGGAATGTGAGACGTAACGAAAACTACTCCCATAGCAATCAGGAGCACGATATACGATACAAGGCCAAACAGTCCTGTTGTGGTCAAATAATTTAGGTATTCGTTGTGCGCTTTGTTGTAGAGAAAATCCCACTCACTGGTGAGGTTGTGACCAACTGGCTTGTATTGGTAAAAGGCAAATGCAAATGTCTCTGTACCGGTGCCAATCAGCATATTTTTTGGCGTGGCTTTCCATCCATCGAGCGCTGCCTGCCAGACAAACTTGCGGATCGTCCCTGACTCAGTGCCGCCTGATTCAAGCAGTGGTCCAGTTGGTGCTGATGGCGCTGGTTTGGTTTGTGTGATTGTTTCCTGTTTCTTGCCTTGTCTTGAGCTTGCCGAAAGGTTTCTTGTGCTTTGTACCCACGCGTCAAGCGTGAAATACTTGTCGATTGTGTCGATATATGATCCGTTGAAAAATATGATCATCGCAAACGTTGCATGGACGATCAGAAAAGGAATTTTGAGTGGGCGGATTGGTACGGCATTTCGAAGATAGGTATACAAGGTAGCTGCCCAGAAGAGGAGATCAGCCGCGGCGAATGCAAAAAATCCCGAGCGAGATCGGGTAGAGAGGAGCACAAAGAAAAATAATCCAGCAGTGAGGAGATAGTAGATAGTAGGTATGGAAAATTCGAAATTCGAAATTCGAAATTTGAAACGAAATTTTCGATTCTCTGTGATGCTCTGTGAATCTCCGTGATTCTCTAACCTTTGAGTCTTGATGATAATGAATGCCATCGCTATCGGCATGAGTGCCACAAGATATGCGGCAAGCCAGTTTGGCTGACCCAGAGACGAAAAGACTCTACTTTGGACATCTTGGACCCAGAGATGCTTATCGATACCCATCCGCTCCGCCACACCGTAGAGACTGATGATGACACCTGAAAGGATCGTCAGGGAGAGAAGACGATTAATGACCGGCCATTGTTGCATTGTTCCATTGTTACCTTGCTGGGTAGATATTGCTGGGATTTGAGATGATTCAGCGATGTATTTTTTATTTTTTTTATGTTTTTTG
>CAZQGM010000092.1:0-5418 GCA_964592885.1 uncultured Gammaproteobacteria bacterium | reverse complement strand
TAGCATGGCACCAAGAACCTCTGAATCGTTGGCAAATATCTTTACGGCATCTGCCACATAAAACCGTTCCACGGGGTTTGGAATTTTATACAGTTTCGTCTCCCCTTCGCGTGCGACTTCTTCGTACTTTCCTAGTTCAAGCGGTGCCCGAGATACGACATATCCTGCGGCGAAAAATCGAAATAAGGGAGAATTGATATTCATCGGCTCTATGATTCGCTGGAATTTGAGTGTATCTGAGGCGATTCCTGATTCCATAGCAGACACAAACCGCGCATATCGGGCACTGTAGATAGGGTTATATCCCCCAACCATCTCGATGCCATAGTAGCCAAGTGCGTTTGCCGGCATGATGTCTGACGAGAGCGTCAGCACGCGTTGGGGCTGGGGATTTTTTTTGAGATATGAAATGATCGTTGTCTCTGGGAAAAAGTACTCGCTTTTTGTAAACGGCGTGAATTTCCATCCAAATCGTAATAGATCGATAACAAGGAGCGCAACAAGGAGCGCTTTACATGAGATAGCTACCCATCGAAACTTCTTGAAAAGATGTATAGTCGAAATCACTAAAATACCAAGTGTTGCTACAGCAAATGCAAACGGCAGATATGAATTCCGCTGTGCTACTACTACGTGTTCGATCATTTCTGACCTCATACCAAATCGGCCAAATGCCATGATGCCAAGCCATATCGCCGTGAATGCGATCACAACGTATCGGACACTATGTCGATTCATGTCTTTTGAATACACATATTCGACACCAAACGCTGAAAGCACAGCAAGCGATAGCCCTGTGATTGAAAGCAAGCGTGTCGGTTGTAGTGACGAGATGATGGGAAGATGCATGATATATGGAAGTCGTGCCACGAGAGAATCGACAGAAAAAAGAAGTGAGAGCCCAAGGAGCCCAAACCAAAACCATTTATCTTTGTGCTTTGAAAATACCCCGAGCGTCGCACATATGAGTCCTGCCGCTCCGACGTACCCCACAAGCTCACCATAATTCCATGTACCCCAATAGTTCAGTGTCGCTGGGTTCCCAAAAAAATCAGGGATCAGAAATTGGATGAGATGTTGAAGAGGTATAAAAAATCCTTCGACTAGATAGTCTGATCCGCCGGCAACGCGAAGAGAATTTTGGATCATCGACCAGTACCGGATGAGCCATGGGAAACTCAGTACCCCAAATACGATATATACGAAAAGCACACTCCTAAATGGACGAAGTGTACGCGCCCCGATACTTTTCCAGAGTGCGTATAGAGCCGTGATACCAAGTGAGTAGAGAGCAAGCTGTGCATGTCCTGCTGTGACTGAAGCAAGTACCGAAAAAAGGAGGATCAGTTCCCACACAATCCGCTTCATCATATGCTTCTCGGTCTCAAGTATGCCGACCGCGACGAGCATGAGCGGCACCCAGAGAAACGAAGACACGATCGTCCCCCACGTCAGCCAAGAAATCGAAAATCCCATGAATGCCATGACTACTGATCCAAATACCGAAGCGGTGGGATCTACCTGTTGCCGACGTAAAAATAGGTAGGTAAAAAGGAGCATACCCGTGGTCTGGGATATGATTAGGAGTGTCCACGCAGTCTGAAATGGAAATAGGGTAAACAGTATATTGAGTGGATAAAATGCACCAGATTGGATATTGAATGCAAGTGGGCTCCCCGCAAATGAGGTCGCGTCCCATCCTGGCTTTCCTCCTTTGTCCCACGAATCGACTACCAGCTTTCTCCATGGAATTTGTTGGCGTATAGGATCAGTGATGAGGAAATTTTTGTATGTCACCCCACGCGGATTTGTCTCAGCATAGAGATCCCGCCATGGATGGTATAGACCGATCAGTGTATCTGTCGGCACAGGCAGTAACCCACGTACAATCGTTTGCCAGTAAAAAGCAGCAACGATAAAAAGCAGAACAATGACTGCAATGAAATCCTTTGATCGAAATGCTTTTCCCATATTCATAATTGTATTCAATTTGTTATGTCATTCCCGCGAAGGCGGAAATCCTACAAGTATTCTTGTTGTCCTAGCGGATGCGGGCGCTCATTATTTCCTAGATCCCCGATCAAAGTCGGGGATGGCAGATATAGAACATTAGCTACCTATCACCCTCTCCCACTCTTCCGTAAAATGATCAATCGAAAACCGCTCTTTCATACACATAGCCTCTGTGGCTAGGTGCACTCGGAGTGTTTCATCATGGATAAGATCTTTCGTGGCGATACACAGTTGATCGACCGTATTCCAAAGACAGCCATTGATGCCATCTTTCACTATCTCGCGTTGTCCGCCTGCATTGTAGACAACCGGTACGGTCCCGCCCGCCATCGCTTCGACAGTCGATATCCCAAAGTGCTCCATCAGCGACGGATCATTTTCTCCAAATCCAGCCGCATGCCAGTAAATGCTCGACGTAGCATAGAGCTTTACGAGTTCTGATCGAGATATATTTACTCCAAACGTGATCGGGTACGAGCCCGCGAGTTTTTTGAGTTCTGAGAGATATACCGTATCCCCAAAAGCCATGCCGCCGGCAAGTGTCAGCGACCACCCCTCTGGAATACCTTTCCCATACTCATTGATAAATGCTTCGATCATCACACGCTGTTTTTTTGATTCGTGATGAGACGTAAAACGCCCGACAGTGAGGATACGATTGTCTCGTTTCGGAGATGGGATGATATCTGATGCATCTACAGGCGGATAGATGACTTGTCCTTTTTTTTGATATGACGGGTGGACACTGTCTCTTGTGAATTCAGAATTAAATACGACTGCAGAATACAGATTAGTCTTCCATCCTGGCTTTTGAAAACTTGGAAGTGGCACCTGTATATGAAGAATATTTTTTTTCGCAAATGACACAGGTAGGCTCCCATCTGTGAGAAATATGATTGCGTCATACCCTCGAGTCGCTGTGGTGCGTTCGATGAGTGATGACGTAGTAAATATGTCTTTTGCATATGCCACACGTGATAGATCAAGTCCAAAGCGTTCTTCAACGGCATCCTTCATATTTTCATGATCACCAAAAAGAGAGACGGTGTGGTTTCTGGAAAGTACTGCTGCAAGCGTGCACATATACCGTTCCCCGCCGCCGAGAGTATCTAGATATGGTGAGTAGATGCCGATGGTCATATAGTATAAAAAATCCGAAATCCGAAATCAGAAATCTAAAATCCGATAAAGGTATATCTATGATACTGTTATTTTTTACTCGTGACAGTCTCTCGTACATTTGAAATCTGTCGAATAAAAATAGCGAGACACATTCCCAATCCAGAAAGCAAAAAGCCGACGCTGAGACCATCTGGCCAGTAGGTCATCGTTACAGTATGCGTTCCCTTTGGTACTGCTACCGCCCGAAAATTGTAATTCGCTCTTAAAATCTCTGATGGTTTTCCGTCAATCTCCGCGTGCCATCCACTGTCCCATGGATCTGTCAAAAACAGAAGCGCATGTGTAGAGCTATCAGTACGCATGGTGATAGCAGTCGGTGTGTAATTTACGATCGTCGCTGATCCTGTGCCTATTGAGGGTGGGAGTGGTGGCTCTTTTTCGAGCACAATTTTTTTGGCTATATCAAATGATGGATCAAAGAGTGTGTCGATAATTTGTTGGTTTGATTTCTCTGTCGTATATGCGTACATAAGACTCGCCCGATTATGTGCACCCATATATTCATACACTTCCCATATCTCGTCTCCATATATTTTTTTCATGACGTCCCCGGAATATCGCCATACGGGAAAGGTCCATGGAGTGTCTTTGTCTGATATTTTATTGACGATATATCGGACTCCAAGAAGCCGAAGTGCGTGCTCTAGATACCGACCGTTTTTATCGACCATGACGACTGAGCGCTCTCCAGGTGCTACTTTCCCGGTCTTCAGGCTTTGGATAAATTCGCCGTATCGAGCCGGATACATCGCATCGTATCCCTCGATGAGCGGTTG
Source organism: uncultured Gammaproteobacteria bacterium (assembly GCA_964592885.1). Classification (GTDB taxonomy): domain Bacteria; phylum Patescibacteriota; class Microgenomatia; order UBA10105; family UBA927; genus CAZERT01. The sequence continues at coordinate 1,447 of CAZQGM010000092.1, read as the reverse complement.
ACGAAATGTGACACCCACTTCACCACCAATATTGCCAAATACTCGATCGTTGCCTGGCAGGGTTTTTAGAAATGTGAGTAGTGGCGTGTCTGGATAGATATACTCCCGACTCTCAAATGGCATCCACTTTGTAGCAAACCGATAGGAATCAAAAGCTCCGAGTATACAAAGCATGAGTCCCGCTGCAACTATCACTTTTTTCTGTTTGATATGAGCCGAAACGTAAAGTATCAAACTCGCGATGCCGAGAGTCGATAGTGGAAGCACTAGATTGCGGATACTGATCATGATCTTATCGTGGGGGATGATACGAAATACAAACGGCACCGCTGTGACGATACATAGCGCCAAGATCGAAACTACGAGCCGATGCAGGATGGATCTGTGAGATCTCTTTTTGACTTCTTCTAACCATTCATCGATGCCATACGAAGCAAGCACACTGAGAGCAAAGCTCAGCATCACGATGATGCGTGACGCAGCACTCGTTGAGAGGACTGGAATTTTCAGTGCAAACAGTAGTGTCACAAGCGGCGTATCAAACGCCAAAAGCAGTCCAAGAAGTCCCAGGATGACAAAGAAATATTTTTTGTCCGGGTGCTTTATTTGTATCGACCGCATGCTATATAGCGCGAAAAGAAGTGGAATTACACCGATGTATGATGCCCATTCAGCATAGTGTCCATACCAGTCATTTCTCGTCACTGGATTGCCAAAAATATCTGGTGATATGAGCGTCGAAAGATACGGCCATGGGATCACTTCACGAGCGCCTACTGATGCCGCTGTCCGGGTGGAATTTACAAATGCACCGAATGTCAGAATAAACTGAGGCGCTGCGATAAAAAGTCCCGCCCCAATTGCTCCAAGCATGCGGATGAGCGTCTGCATGGATACGCTTTTTTCAATGAGTCCACTCCATATCACAAACAATAGCCCTGCACCGACGACATAGAGTCCCATCTGAAAATGTCCGGATAGAAACGCGATAAGGACGGAAAAAACGATAAGAGATGTGCCAAATCTCTTCCCTTCAGCCATTCTCGTGAGCCCTGTAAAAAGCCATGGAAACATGGCGATAGTCATCGAGAGTGTCCCGTACCCCATCCATGTCACGATCGCTCCTGAAAACATATATCCTATTCCTGATATTGTCGCAGCGAGATCTGAATGGCGACTGTTTTTCAGATACAGTACGATCCCCAGTCCAGCAAGTAGTGGTTGCAAGAGTATCAAAATGCTCCAGGCATCGATAAACGGTAATAGAAAAAAAAGAAACGTAAACGGCGAAAAGACCGCAGACTGGAAATTGGCTGCATGAGGTGTGCCACTAAAGCTGTACGGGTTCCATAGTGGTATGCGCCCCGATGCCCACTCAGACACCGTAAACATTTTCCATGGCATGATCTGGGTGAATATATCAGGCATTGCCGCATTTTTTACCGGC
>CAZQGM010000091.1:0-5463 GCA_964592885.1 uncultured Gammaproteobacteria bacterium | reverse complement strand
ATATAATCCGATGCCGATCAATCCAAATACCAGATATGATCCGAAGATTTTTTTTTTATATTCAAACTCCTTTTTAAATTCATTAGGCACGTCGCTGTTTTGCGCTATCGACTGCTAATTGTTCTTCTTTCGATAATGGAACGGTATCACCGATCCCCGCTTTGACCTGTTTAATATACCATCGATTTCCAGTTCTCGCATAGAGGGAAGTCATGACAAATCCAGTATTGAGCGCATCTAAAAAAGCCATAGTGAAACTCTGACTTCCTCCTGTATCGGCAAAAGGATTAAATCTGACAATCCCAAGCTTCTGAAAATGGCTCTCTCCATCTACACTAAGCGCCTCAAGGGATGCATCGATTCGCGAGATAGCTTTCTTTGCTTCATCAGAGGAGGAAAGAAGTCGGTCGAGTATAGCGCTCAGTGTTTCATGCTCGGCATCTGTAGCGAGGCGGTCAAATCGCGTTTTCACACGGAAAAGAAGATAGGTCAAGATACTAAGCCATACTAGTGTGATCCCAAAAAATATATATAGTTCCATACTGAACACCATTCGTATCCATCATACACGATATTATTAGTAGTTAGTAGATGGTGTATAGGGATAGTTCGTAAAGTTCATAAAGTTCGTAAAGTGACGGATGTAACGTTTTTTCTTTATGAACTTTTTACTTTATTAACTTTCTACTTGTCTCATGTGATCCTCACGTGATGTGATTTATTGACATTCGTTTTGCTCGATGGTACGTTTAAGTTCATGCCAAAGAAAACAAAAAAAGCAAAACTCATAGCGGAACTTCGCCGAAAATTAGATACGGTCCCTGTGGGCAGTACTCCATCCTCATCACCTGTCCCACATGAGACACGATCAACTGTTTCATACCGCTTACCAAGCTTAGCAACACACGACACAGCTGATGCTCCGGTTGTGCTTACAGAAAGTGAATCAGTGTTTTTTTCGCTTATCAGAAAAGATCTGGTCATGACACTGGGGCTCATTGTGTTCATGTTGGCGCTTGAGCTTGGGGTGTGGAAACTCATTGACTAACATACGTACGAAAGTTTATTCGACTGAAACTGGCCGATACTGGATCGCTTCCGCTACATGTTCTATGCGGATATGTTCAGCACCAGCAAGATCTGCGATCGTCCGAGCGACCTTCAAAATACGGTAATATGATCTCGCGGACAACCCAAAGCGATTAATAGCCGTCTTCATACATCCAAGACTCGCCTCATCAAGTGGGCAGTATTTTTTCACATCCTTAGTTGAAAGATCAGCATTACAGATCATATCTGTCCCGCTATATCGAGCTACCTGTATATCTCTACACGCTTGGACGCGGATCCGGATGACGTCTGAGGATTCCGCTGTGTGAGTGGTGGTGGTCAGTTTTTCCGTGTCCACAAACGGCACCGACACATGAAGATCGATCCTATCAAGCATGGGACCCGAGATGCGCTTTCTGTACCTCATGATGCTCCCAGGCATACAACGACATTCTCTGACTGATGAGCCATAGTATCCACAGGGACATGGATTGGCAGCAGCTACAAGCATACTTTTGCAAGGATATACGACTGTCCCTGCAGCGCGGGAAATCGATACAAACCCATCTTCAAGTGGTTGACGAAGTGCTTCAAGCACATGGCGCGGAAATTCAGGAAACTCATCTAAAAAAAGCACTCCTCTATGAGATAAGGATATTTCGCCAGGTGACGGATGTGTGCCACCGCCGATAAGGCCTATGCGTGATGTCGTATGGTGAGGAGCGCGAAACGGACGCACTGTCACTACTGATTCTCCGGGAGGTAAATTGCCGGTAATAGAGTAGATATTTGTCACGTCAAGTGCTTCAGATTCAGTCAGGCGCGGTAGGATAGTTGGCAGTGTCCGTGCAAGCATAGTCTTTCCACTTCCAGGTGGCCCGATCATAAAGATATGATGACCCCCCGAAGCTGCAACTTCGAGTGCACGCTTCACATGCTCTTGACCACGAACATCGGCCATATCGCACCCTGATGGCACTGTACCTGCAATCGTTGAAAAATCCGTATGTTTTGTTTGCTCTATCACCTCGATTTTATTTAGATGCCGGACAAGCGTTAGAAGCGTCTGGACACCAAATATCGTGACACCACTCACGATGGAAGCCTCACTCGCATCCACGCCCGGAAGATACACGGAGGTACATGACAATTTTTTGGCAAACGTCACGATCGGAAGCATGCCATTTGTATGACGAACACTCCCATCTAGGCTTAGCTCGCCCACAAACATATCGGTAGCGGGGGGCACCTCTATCTGACCGGAAGCAGCCAGAATACCGATTGCTATCGGTAAATCATACGCGGGCCCAATTTTCGGCAAATCAGCGGGAGCTAAATTCACGGTCATCCGTCGTGCTGGAAACTCGGCGCCGCTATTTTTGATCGCAGATCTCACGCGCTCACGACTCTCCTCTACTGCTTTATCTGGAAGTCCGACGATGGTAAATGATGGAAGACCTTTCGATGCGATATCGACCTCAACCGTCACTGGTACGGATGACAATCCGACGACCGCTGCAGACAAAATTTTTGCAAGCATTACTTTTAACGATACGACCAAATACAAAGACACACAAATAGACAAGAATCGATACGTATCGCCCTATAGTTAGTAGATTGGTGTCGGTCCAGTTGTACACATGGTGTTACTTACATTGGTCGGTTTCTGTCCATCGCTATAGCCACACAAAAATGGCATATCACCAGACGGATATGGAGTTGGAATCGGCGTATTAAATGATATAAACATCGTTGGTGTAGGATTGATCGTCGGGGGTACATAAGACGCAGTTGTCGGAGTGGGCGATAAATATGGGGACGGCGATGGTGTCGCTGGCACATCCCCTTCTATCTGGTCGATAATCGTGATGATTTCTGTATCATTTGAGTCGGTATCAGCCACGTAATATGTCTCACTACCCTCGTCCGTGGTAATCGTTAGCTTGATGACCCTCCCCGAGGATCCTTTTATGGTCGACAATTTCGATTGTTCACCAATTTTTGCGATTAACCTGATAATTCGAGTGGGATCTATCACCCGATCAACCTGTGTTACAGCACCATCGCATGTCGCATATTGTCTGATGACTCCGGTTGATGTCACTTCTATGCACCCACTTGAAGTAGGATCCTCTATTTTTACGGATGTGATGATTTTCGTTTTCCGAAGCTCCATCTGCTTGGTTTGGGGAAGATTTTTGTCCACCTTTGCCACTTCATTTTTATATGCATTTCCAAATCGAACTACGATAATAATGATGAGGATGACAAATCCGACAACGATACTACCGATGAAATAAAACAGCCGATGTGGAGACGAATTTCTCATACTATTACTGTATCGTAGAATACGAAGAAATACTATCTATACCCCCATGCCGATAGACATCCTAGTTCCACAAAAAATGCATCTTCCCTTTCGTACGATCGGGAAAGATGCACTTTTTGTTTTTTTCTCTTTCAAACGCACATTACCGTACTACGGTAATTGACGTTCCTGGATTTAACTCGCTTGCCGCTGAAGCGACAACACGACCGTTGACATCCCGGAACAGCGTATATTGTGTATCCGATGCATCCCCTGTTGAGGGGTCAAATGGGATAGCTGCGATATAGCGTGGGGTCAAAAGTGCGGTTAAGTCTACCAATCCACCACTGGTACCGATGTGAGTCGGTGTTGTGGTAATGACCACCGGCAAGTTGCCGTTATTCTCTGTGGCGTACTGATAGATAGCATTGGTGATTCCGTAAAGATCCGCTTTTCGCTGTGTATCACGAGCGCTTGCGAATTGTCGGGCAGGATTCACCGCGACGAGCACTACTGCCGCAAGGATTCCGATAATACCGATAACTACGAGTAGTTCGATAAGCGTAAAACCGCGGCGATTGTTTTTTGCCATCATGGGTGAATTTCACCTCCTTCGTAGACAGGCGTCAGCGATAACTCTAAATTGTATTATTTGACGCTCCTATATGAGCGTAGCAATCTCGATGACTGATTGTCAATGATAACTCGTGTCTATGGCACAAGAGCTGTATAGACTGCTTCAATTTTTTGCCCATCTACCACTGAGCGCGCGACGGGCACGACAGGTGACTGTTTGACTTTGATGACTGTACTTATCGTCATCACGATGACGACAAGTGCCACGATTATCACACCCACTGTTGCGACAGCAATGATTGTGACTCGATCGTCAGATGGAGAATGGGTTTTTGACATAAATTTTTACTCCAAAAAAATATTCACCTGGTTTACTTGGACCTTCTGGAATTTTGGCACCGGCCGTCGTGATGCGCGTGATGTATGGCAAACGCGTCACTTCTGACAGAAGGGTGAAAAAGCGCTGCGCATCCGTTTTGAGACCAACTGAAAAAAGAAGCACCAATCTCCCTGATTCTGGAATCGGTTGTAGAGAGTTCAACTTAAAGGTATAGGAGTCTGAGTTTTTTTTCAAAATACCTTCAAATGCCTGAACAAATTCAGGCATGGATCCCTCGTCTGGAAATGCGTGATTGATGAGGTTAATTTTATCCGCATATTGTTCGAATAATGCGCGTCCCGTATCCGCAATCGCCACATCGTTTTGCAAAGAAACCCGCTCTCCACGTAGTAGTGTGATTCCCGAAGCTACTGACGTCACGAGAAATACACCGATAATTGTCCCGATAAAGAAAATCACTGCAGCAACACTCCATGCGATCAATGCTCCAGTCGATGCGGGTGATGATGTTCGTTTCATGCTATTTTTTTACGACAAAGGTTAGACTGTATCCTATATTTTTATCAGTTTCTAGATACCCGAGTGGGAGAGTGACAGAACCAAGACGCTCCGACGCCACGAGTTTTGTCCTAAAATCCAATAGGTTTGCACGAGTATCCGCAGTGCCGGATACCGTAAAAAGTTGTTTACTATCATCAAATTGCCATTCTGACACCGTAACCCCTGGTGGAACAAGCGCCACAGCGTCCGCAATAGCTGATACTGGTGTGACTTTCAACGGCGCTAAATTTGCGACTGAATCTAGCTGCACATTGAGTTGAGATATATCTTTGATGGTCTCGGCTCCTGCTGTCGTTTTTTGCCGAAGTGACGCAACATCAGCCTCGATGACACGCGTATCAGAAAGCACCATAAAATAACCGATGTACGGGATGATGCAAATAAAAAAAAGTGCGATAGCCATACGCATAACCACCCCAATATCGTACTCACGCCGCCACTGTTGATCATACGATTTCTGGATATCTGAGGGGATGACATTGATTGATCGATCGTCGGCGGGTGGTGCGATGAGCGATGAGGCCGAGGCATACGCTTTTGTATACGCAGGCGACCCAGTGGGAGTAGAGAGAAGTTTGATCGGATTTTTTATAAACTGGGTCAGCACCGTTGCTAACTCTTCGGTCGC